>NZ_JBEYHT010000076.1:0-35234 GCF_040635425.1 Streptomyces laurentii
GCGCCTGGTCGGCGCACGGCCGCCGCTTCCCGTACGGCTCCCGAGTCCGTACCGGGGCGACCGGCCCCGACCCGTTCGCGGCGGCACCCCGCCGGGCCCGCTCGCGTGTCCGCGCCCGCCCCGGCGCCGTCAGCCGACCGTGCCGTCAGCCGACCGTGCGGGCCGTCGCGAGCAGCCGGGCGGTGTCGTCGGCGCACAGGGCGAGCGCGGTGCCCACGGTGCCCAGGACCTCGACCTCGGCCGGCGTGTACGGGCCGTCGGCGAGCGCGATGCGGGCGCCGTCGAGCAGGATCGACTCGCGGCCGGCGGCGGCGAGGTGCGGGGAGAGCGGTTCGAGGGCCTCGTGGAGCTCGATGGCGAGGGCCGCTCCCCCGCCGGTGGCGTCCGGCAGGTAGCGGCCCGTGTCGGCGGCGAGTCCCTCGACCATGTCGACGAGTTGCAGCGCCGTACAGTCCGCGTATCCGGCGGCCCGTACCGCCGTGACGGCGGAGTCGAGGGCGGCGCGGGAGGAGGTGCCCCCGGCCGCGAGGACGGCGAGCGCGACGGTGTGCACCGCGTCCCGGAGCAGCCCGGAGAACCGGCTGGTGGTCGGGTGGGCCAGCACCTCCGTGCCGAAGTGCGTGTGGCAGGCGGCGCATTCGACGACCGGCCCGGCCTGGCCGCGGGGCAGCAGCGGCACGCCGAGGACGGCGAACCGCCGACGGCCCGTACGGCGGCGGTAGTTGCGGTCGCCGCCGCACTGCTCGCAGAAGAACTCGCCGTCGCCGACCGTGTTCCAGGAGGTGCGGATTCCGCAGAGAACCCTGTTCCGGTCCCGTGTTTTCCGCGCTGACCGCACGTCGCACCTCCCTCGCCGTGCCGGCGACCCTGCCGGCGTTGGCGTGATGTTAGCCACATCGGCGAAGCCGCGTCAGTACCTCGTCGGCAGAAGAACGGGGAGTTGGCCGAGACCCGCCGGACCCCGCCCGGCCCGTACGGGCTCTTACAAGATCGAGTGACAAGCCGTACGGGTGTGCCCATAAGCACCGCACGCAGCCCCGACGTGCGAAGCCCGTCTGTCGTACGCGGACGGCGTACAACGGACGGGCTTCGTGGGGCGGACGCGTCAGCGCGCGGAGCGGTTGACCGCCGAGACGACCGCCTTCAGCGAGGCGCGGGTGGTGTTGGCGTCGATGCCGATGCCCCACAGCACACGGCCGTCGATGGCGCACTCGATGTACGAGGCGGCCTGCGCGGACGCGCCCTCGCTCATCGTGTGCTCCTGGTAGTCCAGCAGCCGGGCGTCGACGCCGACGGCCTGCAGCGCGGCGAAGAACGCGGAGATCGGACCGTTGCCGGAGCCGGTCAGGGTGGTCGCGGCACCGTCGACGACCGCCTCGACGGTCAGGGTGTCGGTGCCGTCCGTGTCGGAGGTCGACTGGCCCGAGCGCAGCTGGATCCGGCCCCAGGCGTTGTCCGGGTTGGGCAGGTACTCGTCCTGGAACACCGACCAGATCTCGCCCGGCGTGACCTCGCCGCCCTCGGCGTCGGTCTTGGCCTGGATGATCCGGGAGAACTCGATCTGCATCCGGCGCGGCAGGTCCAGCTTGTGGTCGTTCTTCAGGACGTACGCGATACCGCCCTTGCCGGACTGCGAGTTGACGCGGATGACGGCCTCGTAGGAGCGCCCGACGTCCTTGGGGTCGATCGGCAGGTACGGGACCGCCCACTCGATGTCGTCGACGGTCTTGCCGGCGGCGGCCGCGTCCTTCTCCATCGCGTCGAAGCCCTTCTTGATGGCGTCCTGGTGGGAGCCGGAGAAGGCCGTGTAGACGAGGTCGCCCGCGTACGGGTGGCGGGGGTGGACCTCCATCTGGTTGCAGTACTCGCTGGTCCGGCGGATCTCGTCGATCTGCGAGAAGTCGATCTGCGGGTCGACGCCCTGGGAGAACAGGTTCATGCCCAGCGTGACCAGGTCGACGTTGCCCGTGCGCTCGCCCTGCCCGAACAGACAGCCCTCGATCCGGTCCGCGCCCGCCATCAGGGCCAGCTCGGCCGCCGCGACGGCCGTACCGCGGTCGTTGTGCGGGTGGACGGACAGACAGACGTACTCACGGCGGGTCAGGTGGCGGGACATCCACTCGAAGCGGTCCGCGTGCGTGGACGGGGTCGAACGCTCCACGGTGGCCGGCAGGTTGAGGATGATCTCGCGGCCCGGGCCGGGCTGCCACACGTCGCAGACCGCCTCGCAGACGTCCAGGGCGAAGTCCAGCTCGGTGTCGGTGAAGATCTCCGGGCTGTACTGGTAGCCGAAGGCCGTCTCCGGGCCCAGCAGCTTCTCCGCGTACTCCATCACCAGACGCGTGCCGTCGACGGCGATCTGCTTGATGTCGTCCTTCGAGCCGCGGAAGACGACCCGGCGGAAGGTGGGCGCGGTGGCGTTGTACAGGTGCACGGTCGCGCGCTTCGCGCCGACCAGGGACTCGACGGTCCGCTCGATCAGGTCCTCGCGGGCCTGGGTCAGGACGGAGATCGTGACGTCGTCCGGGATCGCGCCCTCTTCGATGATGGAGCGGACGAAGGCGAAGTCGGTCTCGCCGGAGGACGGGAAGCCGACCTCGATCTCCTTGTAGCCCAGGCGTACCAGCAGGTCGAACATCTCGCGCTTGCGGGCCGGGCTCATCGGGTCGATCAGCGCCTGGTTGCCGTCGCGCAGGTCGGTGGACAGCCAGCGCGGGGCCTGGGTGACGCGGCGGCCGGGCCAGGTGCGGTCCGGGATGTCGACGGCCTCGTACTGCCCGTACTTGTGCACGGGCATGCCGGAGGGGATCTGGGTGTGCGTCGCGTTGGTGATCGGCGTCGGGCGGCCGGCGAAGGCGGACTGGCTCATTGCGTGGGGCTCCTCGGATCCAGCGGGGTTCCCCTCCGTCCCGCTCGCGAGGGCGGAACACGGGGGAGGCCGACTGTCGAACGCAACACCGAAACCCGCGGGGAGGGGGTCGGCCTACGACTACAGGCCCTCGCCGCGGCAGCTAAGGAGAAGCAGCCCGAAACGCATGATGCGCGTCACTGTAGCCGAGGCGGTCATGGACCCGGACGACCGTTCCAGTATGCGGACGGCGGCCGCCGTCAAGGGGAAAAGGTGACCCATCACTCCATTTCGCCAATCGTCGTCGCAGGTCGTGACAGAAGCACCACGCGGTGCCACATTGCTGACATGACTCACCACCTGACGCCCCGGCCGGCTCCGCGCCCGCGCGTCTTCTGCGCGATCGTCCCGCCGCACATCCTGACGCGGCTGTCCGAGTCCTCGAATCCGGCCCACGCCGAGGCCGCCCGGCGCACCCTCGCGGCCGACGCCGCGCACCGCTCCGCCCGGATCGCCGTCGCCACCCGCACCGCCACCGCCGACTCGCACGCCGGCGCCGCCGCCGACGCCGCCGCCGACACCTCCGCGGACAGCCCGCAGCGGACCATCTACGACGCCCAGCACCGCACCGTCCTACCCGGCAAGAAGGTGCGCGGCGAGGGCGACGCGGCGAGCAAGGACGCCTCCGTCAACCGCGCGTACGCGGGCCTCGGCGCCACCTACGACCTCTACCACAAGGTCTTCGGCCGCCGTTCCATCGACGGCGCGGGCATGCCGCTCCCGGCGAGCGTCCACTACGACCGCAAGTACGACAACGCCTTCTGGGACGGCGAGCGGATGGTCTTCGGCGACGGGGACGGCGACCTCTTCCTCGACTTCACCATCCCGGTCGACGTCATCGGCCACGAGCTGTCCCACGGCTTCACCCAGCACACCGCCAACCTCGCCTACTACGGCCAGTCCGGTGCGCTCAACGAGTCCGTCTCCGACGTCTTCGGCTCCCTGGTCAAGCAGTACGCGCTCGGCCAGACCGCGGCCGACGCGGACTGGCTCATCGGCGAGGGGCTGCTCGGACCCGCCGTGGACAAGGGGGTGGCGCTGCGCTCCATGAAGGCCCCGGGCACGGCGTACGACGACGACGTCCTCGGCAAGGACCCGCAGCCCGCGACCATGGACCACTACGTCCGTACCGGCTCCGACAACGGCGGCGTGCACGTCAACTCGGGCATCCCCAACCACGCCTTCTACCTGCTCGCCACCGAGCTGGGCGGCTCGGCCTGGGAGCGGGCCGGGCGGATCTGGTACGACGTGATGACGGGCGGGACGCTCAGCGAGGACGCCACGTTCGCCGAGTTCGCGCGGGCCACGGTCGCGTCGGCGCGCTCGCTCTTCGGGGACGGCGGCGCCGAGAACGAAGCCGTCCTCAAGGCCTGGTCCACCGTCGGGGTGCCGACCGGCTGAGGGAGCGGCGGGCACGGCGGCGGGCTGTCGCGGCCGGGCCCGCGAGCCCCGCGATCCTGGTAGACAGGGCCCATGCGGATTCGAGTGCGGCGCACAGGCGGTTTCGCGGGCATCGAGCGGTCGGCGGAGGTGGACACCGCCGGCCGCGCGGACGCGGCCGAACTCCACGACCTGGCCGAGACCGTCGTCGGCCAGGGGGACGCCACCGAACGCGGGGTGCCGGACGGCTTCTCGTACGAGATCACGGTCGACGGCAAGCACACCGTGCGCTGCCGTGACCCGCACCTCACGGACGCGCAACGCGCCCTGGTGAGCACGATCCTCGCCGAGGGCGCGTAAGCGAACGGGGTCCGGGACCGGGTCTCGGTCCCGGTCGGTCCGGGTCCGGGTCCGGGTCGGTCCGGACCCGCGTGCTCAGAAGCCGAGCTTGCGCAGCTGCTTCGGGTCCCGCTGCCAGTCCTTGGCGACCTTCACGTGCAGGTCGAGGAAGACCGGCGTGCCGAGCAGCGCCTCGATGTGCTTGCGCGACTTCATGCCGACCTCCTTCAGGCGCTTGCCCTTGGGGCCGATGATGATGCCCTTCTGGCTGGGGCGCTCGATGTAGACGTTGGCGTGGATGTCGAGCAGCGGCCGGTCCGCCGGGCGGTTCTCGCGCGGAATCATCTCTTCCACGACGACGGCGATGGAGTGCGGCAGCTCGTCGCGTACGCCTTCCAGCGCGGCCTCGCGGATCAGCTCGGCCACCATCACCATCTCGGGCTCGTCGGTGAGGTCGCCCTCCGGGTACAGCGGCGGGGACTCCGGGAGGAGCGGGACCAGCAGGTCCGCGATGAGCTGGACCTGCTTGTCGCCGACGGCCGAGACGGGCACGATCTGGGCCCACTCGATGCCCAGCTCCCGGCCGAGCTGGTCGACGGCGATCAGCTGCTCGGCGAGGGTCTTGGAGTCGACCAGGTCGGTCTTGGTGATGATCGCGACCTTGGGGGTCTTCCGGATCTCGGCCAGTTCCTTGGCGATGAACCGGTCGCCCGGGCCGAGCTTCTGGTCGGCGGGCAGGCAGAAGCCGATCACGTCGACCTCGGCCCAGGTGGTGCGCACGACGTCGTTCAGGCGCTCGCCGAGCAGGGTGCGCGGCTTGTGCAGGCCAGGGGTGTCCACGAGGATCAGCTGGGCGTCCGGCCGGTGCACGATGCCCCGGACGGTGTGCCGGGTCGTCTGTGGCCGGTTCGAGGTGATCGCCACCTTCTGGCCGACGAGCGCGTTCGTCAAGGTGGACTTGCCCGCATTCGGGCGCCCGACGAAGCAGGCGAAGCCCGCCCGGTGGGGGGCGGTGTTCTCATCGGTCTCGGCAGTGCGCACGCTCATGGACGCCATTGTCCCCGATGAGCGGCCCGGTCACGTACTCAGTCCGGGTTCGGGTTCCGAAGACGGGGTCCGCGCCGCCGGTGAAGCGGGGCTCGGGGCCGGGATCGGGGCCGGAAACGAGTCCTCGGCCGGGGCCGGATTCGAGGGGTCGTTCCGGCGGCGGGCGCGGCGCCGGAGGCCGAGGGCGGTCAGGCCGGCCGCGAGGGCGGCGGCGAGCACGGCGAGCGGCAGCCACGGCAGGGCGACGAACGACACACCCGCCGACTCGCGGACACCCTTGGCGGAGGCCGTCACGGTCACCTCGCCCCGGTCGAACTGCGGCGACCCCTCCCACCGGGCGGTGAGCCGGATCCTCTGCCGGGGCAGCAGCTCGGCCGGCAGCCGGTCCAGGTCGCGGGAGAGCAGGGTGCGGCCGAAGAGCCCCTGGGCCTTGAGCGCGACCCGGGGGCTGAGGGTGACGTTGCCGCGGTTGTGCAGGGTGTACGAGACGACGGCGGTGCTCGTCCCCGTACCCGGGACCAGCGGCCGGTCCTGGTCGAGCGTGACGTCCTCGACGGCGAGGGCGGGCACGGTCGGGCCGCCGACCCGCAGATAGACCCGGGCGCCGACGGCCCGCTGCACCCCGAGCGCCACGTTCCCCTGGTCACCGGTGCCGGAAGCGGCCCGCGCGACCCGTTCGTCGAGCGCGACGACGGCGCCCGGATGGTCGCCGGGGTCGGCGTCGGCGGGGACGGTGAGGGTGTACGGGACGGTGACCGCCGACCGCGGCGGCACGGTGACCCGGTCCCGGGCCGGCTTGATCCAGGCCCCGGTCCCGGTCTGCTTCTCCCGGCGGGTGCGGACGGCGAAACCGCCGTCGCGCGCGGTGTTGTAGGCGTCGGCCCCGTAGAGAAGGAAGGTCAGCGGGCCCGCGGTCTTGTTGGCGACGGTGACCTTGTCGGTGAGGGTGGTCCCGGGGTCGGCGGTCAGATAGAAGTACGGGCGGCTGCCGAGCCGCGAGGCCGCCGGGTAGACGGCCCACTCGGCGTTCTCGGCGGCGGAGGCCCGCGGCGCGGCCGGGCCGATGACGGCGATGGGCAGGACGAGCGCGAGGACGTTCAGGAGGACGGCGTTCAGGAGGAGGACGTACGGCTTGCGACGCACGGTGCGGAACCCCCGGGGTCGGGAGCGGGCCGACCGGGTGCGCGCCCGGCCCGCTCGGCGGTCGATCGGACAGATCAGACAGATCAGACAGAAGGGAGCGGTCAGGACAGCGTGAGGGTGAGGACACCCGCGTAACTGCCCGGAGCGGTGAACGCCGGGACGTCGAGGCTGAGCCCGGCGTCGACGGTGAACTCGCCGCCGGTGAGCGCGCCGTTCGGCGTCGAGGCGAGGGTGGCCCCGTCGCCGCCGACCGGCCCCGCGCTGCCGGGCACACAGGTGCTGGGGCTGCCCTCCTTGGTCGCGCAGGCCGGGGTCCAGCCGAACCGGTCCGCGCCCACGGACGCGCCGCCGGGCCCGGTGAACGCGGTCACCTTCCCCGTCAGGGACCAGCCCGCGGGCCCGCCCCGGAAGTCCTTCACCGTCACCGTGCGCAGCGCGCCGGTCGCCGCGCCGCCCTGACCGAAGTCGACGGCGGACAGCTCGACGGTGTCGCCGGCCTGGGTCATGGACAGCTCGCCCGACTTGACCGTGGCCGTGACCTTCTGGCTGTTCGGCGGGGCCGGGGTGTCGTCGACGACCGTGTACGCGACGGGGCCCGCGCCCTTGTCGGCGTCCCAGGCCGTCCCCTCGTACGCGACGATCCCGCTGGTCGCCTTGTCGTTGACCTTCAGCCGTGCGGTGAAACCGCCCTGGTCGTCGGTGGTGACCGTCATCCGGTCGGCCGTCTCGGCCGCGCCGGCCCGGCCGGCGACGGTGACCTCGGCGAGCGGCGTGAACCCGCTGCCGGAGACCGTCACCCGCGCCCCGGGCGCGCCGGACGCGCTCCCGAGTTCGAGCGCGCGGTCGTTGGCACCGGGCTGGGCGGTCGCCGTGACGGTCTCGGAGACCGGCGCGGGCGGACTGCTGACGGTGCAGGGCGTGTCCAGCTCCATGATGTAGCTGGTGTGGATGTTGTAGTCGCCGGGCGAGAGCGTGATCGCGCCGGGCGCGGTCACGGTGAAGGTGCCCTTCATGGAGAAGGACGGGAACGCGCCCTTGCCGGGGACGGGCGGGTTCTTCTTCTCCCCGGTGACGGTGACCGCGCCGGACTGGGCGCCGCCGAGGGCGACCTTGCCGGTCGGCGTCATGATGTCGGCCGGGAGCGCGAGGTCCACCGGGTTGGAGGCGGCGGGCTTGGTCACCGTGTAGGTGACGGTGACCGTGTCGCCGACCTTGGGCGTGGTGGTGTCGACGGCGATCCGCGCGCTCGTGGTGCCGTCGATGGGCGGGATGCCGGCGATCGGCGGCGGTACGCAGTGGGTGGCGAAGTCCACGGCCTGCGAGGCCGTGCCGACCGCGCCGGCCGGAACGGCGAGCGCCCCGCCCGCGGCGGCCGCGAGCGCGGTGACGCCGAGGACGGCGGTCCAGCGACGCCGTCTTCGAGCCGCCGCGCGACGTGTGTCGAGTGCCATATGGGCCCCTCCTGAGGGATGAGTGGGCGCCATTGACGGGCCCGGGACAAGAGAAGTCAAGGGACACGGGGCGGAGCATTTGACGAACCGTCAGATTCATGCGGACGAACGGCCGGCGCCGCCGACGGCGGCACCGGCCGGGATGCGGATGACTGGATCGACGGGTCAGCGAGTCAGCGGACCGACGGCTCGGCCGGCCCGCACCCGCGCCCGTGGGCGACTCAGCTGAAGACGAAGGGACCGGGCGACTGCGAGGTGGTCGCGTCACAGGTCACCGTGACGCCGAAGATCACCATCTTGAGCGCGGTGCCCGCGAAGTAGGAGTTCAGGCTGTCACCGGGGGCGACCGTCCCGGTGAGGGGCCCCATGGTCACGGACTGGTTCGCGGCGAGGGCGGGGTTCTTCGTGCCGCTGAAGACCCGGGTGCCGCCGCCGGCCTTGGCCAGGGTCAGGGTGGAGTTGATCGTGTCGGCGCCGACGGCGACCGGCGTCTTCACGGCGGACGTGATGGTGATGGTGGCGCTGGTGCCGGACTGCGTGGCGGCGAGGTTGGCGGTCCCCGTCCCCCATATCCCGCAGTCGTACGTGGCCGTGGCCGTCCCGGGCGAGACGGCGGCGGCACCCGGCGCGAACGTAAGCCCGGCGGCGAGCACCCCGGACAGCACGGCGACGATCCCGAGGGAACTCCGGCTTCTGATTCTCATGGCGAGGTCGTACCCCTTCCGATGACGAACGCAGGGGTGCGGACGCTGCGTGAAGTGCGTCAAGCGCGTTGCTGACGGTCCGTCATGTGGACCGCTGCCATTGACCCGCATTCTTCACAAGAGCACAAGTGCCGTGCATCGGCTCTCGGGGGGCTTCAGCCCGCCGAGAGCCCCTGTACGGGCTTGGGGTCGACCACAGGCGGCGGGGACGGCTGGGGCGGGGCGGGGGCGGAGAGGTCGGTACGGGCCTGAGCGCGGCCCGCACGGAAAGGCACCAGCCGGTACGGGGCCCGCAGGGGATGGGCACCGGCTCGGGCGTACCCCCGCGTCTCGCACACGGACGGGCGCGGTCACCCCCTCAGCCCGCGGTAACCGCCACGCGCAGGCGGCCGTCGAGGCCCGCGAGGAGGACCGGGGTGTCGGCGCCGCCGAGGTCGCGGACCGCCGCGCGGTCGTCGTCGGATGCCGTCTCGGCGGCGGAGACGACCGCCGCGGCCTCCAGGGACCGGGCGCCGCTGGCCACCGCCATGGCGACCGCCGTCCGGAGCGCGCTGAGCTTCAGCGACTCCAGGTCGACGGTGCCCGCGACGTAGGTGCGGCCGGTCTCGTCGCGTACCGCCGCACCCTCCGGCACCCCATTGCGGGCGCGGGCGCTGCGCGCCAGCGTGATGATCTTGAGGTCTTCGGCACCGAGGTCGTCGTGCTCGCGGTTGAGAGTCATGATCCGAGGATAGGCCGCCCGGCGGCCCGGACACGGGGCACCTCGGCGCCCCGGCCACGGGGTCCGTCACCGGGGCCGTCACAGGGCCCGGCGGCGGGTCCGTCACCGGCCCCGGAAACCGCGAGCGCCGATGCGTGCCCAGCCCGTACGATCATCCGCGGGATGGGGCTCGTAGCGCAGTGGTCGTCGCGCCTTCACCGCATGTGGGAAGACGCCGGTTCGAATCCGGCCGGCCCCGTCCCCCGACGTCACCACCGGCCCGGCATCCACCCGAAGCAGGCCGGATGCCGGGCCGGACGCCGGATCAGCCCTGCGCGGCCTTCACGAACTTGTCCGTCGCCGTCTTCGTCAGCGCCTCGAAGTCCTTCTTGCCCGCCGCCGTGTCCGCGAGGTACATGAGGCGGAAGAGGCCCGTGCCCTGACGGGCGACGACCACGTTCGGCTCGACCTTCATGCCGGGCGCGACCTCCAGCGCGAACGCGAAGGCGACGGCCTCCTCGGCGCCCGCCGGAGCGGTGAGCTTCTTCGCCCCGGCCTTCATCTTCTCGCCGCCCGCGTCGACGGTGAAGTCCGCGCACGCGTCCACCGCGGCGGCGAGCTTCTTCGTGAAGTCGGCCGCACCGGTGCCGGAGAAGTTCACGACCTCCTGGCTGAGCTCGGACTCGTTCTTGCCGAGGGCGAAGTCGACGCTCGCGCCCTTCGTGGCACCCGCGATCTTGTCGTCCATCACGGCGGCGATCGGCTCGCACTCCGCCTTGTCCGTCTTGTAGACGGTCGGGTCCGCTTCCGGCTTCGTGGCCTTCCAGCCGGACGGCAGGTCCTTCAGCTCCAGGGCGGCGGCCTTCATCTGGGCGTCCGTCAGCGGCTTGGCCGGCGCGGCGGCCGCGGGAGTGGCCGAGGCGGAGGCCGCCGGCTTGTCGGCGCCGTCCTTCTTGGCGTCGTCCTTCGTGTCGTCGCCACCGCACGCGGCGGCGGACAGGGCGAGGGAGGAGACGACGAGGGCGGCGGAAAGACCGCGGGAGAAACGCGTACGCATGAGTATGTGAGACCTCGGAGAGAGAAAACGATGAGAGAGCACGTCAGTTTGTGGGCGATACGGTGGCGTGCGCGAGGAGGATATCCCCGCCCACTGACGCTCCGGCTCCCGGATTCCCCGTGTAATGCCAGGTCAGAAGCCCTCAGCCCGCGACCGGGTACATCGCCCCGCGCCGTCCCTCCGGCGACACCAGCCACTCCAGCTTCGCCGCCGTGTCGGCCTCCGGCAGCGGGGTGTGCAGCACGATGACCAGGTCCGGGCGGGCCGGGACGCGCAGCTGGGTCGACTCGACGGCGAGCGGGCCCGCCAGCGGGTGGTCCAGTTCCTTGCGGTTCTGGCCGCCCGGCAGGATGTCCCGCCGCTCCCACAGTTCGGCGAACACCGGGCTCGCCGCCGTCGCCTCCTCGACCACCGCCCGGAAACCCTCGTCGCCCTGGTTGTCCGAGCAGGCCGCCCGGAACTGGGCCACGACCCGCGGCGCCAGCACCTCCCAGCTGCTCAGCCGCGACTGGTACAGCGGGTCCGTGAAGAAGGAGACGAGACAGTTCCGCGGCGCCTCCGGGCGCAGGCCGAAGACGATGGCCGCCGCCTCGTTGTAGAGGACCGAGTTCCAGTACACGTCCATGATGACCGCGGGGAACGGCATCCACGTGTCGATCAGCCGGCGCAGCCCGGCGCACATGTCCCAGTCCCCCGGGGCGGTCTCCGGCGCGGGCGGGTTGAGCCCCGCGAGGACGTACAGATGGCGCCGTTCCGCCGGGCTGAGCCGCAGCACCCGCGCCACCGCGTCGATCACCTGCGGCGAGACGCTGATGTCGCGCCCCTGCTCCAGCCACTGGTACCAGGAAGCCCCCACCCCGGCAAGGACGGCGACCTCCTCACGGCGCAGACCGGGCGTACGGCGCCGGGCACCGCCGTCCGGCAGGCCCGCCTCGGCCGGGCTGACCCGGGCACGGCGGCTCATCAGGAACTCGCGGAGCTCCGCCAGCCGACGCGCCTTGCCGTCCGTGCTCTCCAGCACCGTGGCCACGTGTGTTCCTCCCCTGGGCCCGAGGCCGCTCCGGCTGTCCGGCTGGTCCGGTGTCTGGATGTCTGGATGTCTGGATGTCTGGATGTCTGGTGGTACGGCCACCAGGATAAGTACCCGCTCCCCACGGTTGTTCCCGTACGCCGAGGGTGGACGCATGCCCACCGACACCCTGGCCTCCCCCTCCGCCGTACAGAGAACCGCGTCCCCCACCCCCGCCCCGTCCTCCGACGCGCTCACCGGCCGCGCGCGGCTCATCCTTCTCGTCCTTTGCGCCGCCCAGTTCATGGTGGCGCTGGACTTCTCCGTCCTGAACGTCGCCCTGCCCGTGCTCGGCGCGGACCTCGGTCTCAGCCCCGCCGCCCTGCAGTGGGCGGTCACCGCCTTCGCCCTGCCGTCCGGCGGCTTCCTGCTGCTCTCCGGCCGGATCGGCGACCTGTACGGGCGGCGGAAGCTGTTCCTCGCGGGCCTCGCGCTCTTCGGCGCGGCCTCGCTGCTCGCCACCCTCGCCTGGAACCCGGCCGTCTTCCTCACCGGCCGCGCCCTCCAGGGCATCGGCGCGGCGGCCATCGTGCCCACCGGCATGTCGCTGCTGACCACGACCTTCCCCGAGGGCCCGCAGCGCGCCCGCGCGCTCGGTATCTCCGGCACCCTGCTGTCGCTCGGCTTCACCATCGGCATGGTGCTCGGCGGCATCCTCACCGACACCCTCGGCTGGCGTTCCACGATGGGCCTGCTCGCCCTGTTCAGCGCGCTCGTGCTGCCGCTCGCGCCGCGGCTGCTGCCCGAGTCCCGCACCCCCGAGCGGCCCCGGCTCGACGTGCCCGGCGCGGTGACCGTCACCGGCGGTCTGCTGGCGCTGATCTACGCCCTGTCGACGGCCGCCGAGCGCGGCTTCGGCGACGCGGACGTCCTGGTCACCCTGGTCCTGGGGGTCGTGCTCCTGGTGGTGTTCGGGATCGTCGAGTCCCGGCATCCGGCCCCGCTGGTGTCGCTGCCGATGCTGCGCCGCCGTACGGTCGCCTTCGGCAACCTGGGCGGGCTCGTCACCTTCTCGATGATGTCGGTCGTCGTCTTCTCGCTGACGCTCTATCTCCAGGAGACGCTGGGCCTGTCCAGCTTCCGCACCGGCCTGGTCTTCGGCGTCCAGGGCATCCTGTCGGTGCTCGCCGGGTCCCTCGCCTCGCGGGTCATCGCACGCCTCGGCGCCCGCCGCACCCTGGTCCTCGGCCTGGCCGGCCAGGGGCTGCTCACCGCCGCGCTGCTCGGCATCGGCACCGGCTCGGGCGCGGTCCTCGCGACGGTGGCCGTGTCGCTGGCCTCGATGTGCCACCTGGCCGTGATCATCTCGTACGGCGTGACCGTGACGTCCGGCGTCCCGCACGAGGAGCAGGGCCTGGCCACCGGTCTGGTGACCACCACGCAGCAGGTCGGCATGACCATCGGCATCCCGCTGCTCGGGGTGCTCGCCACCACCGGAGACACGTTGTACGGGGGTGTGCGGACGGTCCTCGCCATCGCCGCGGTGATCGTGCTCGCGGCGGCCGCCCTGGTCGCGGCAGGCTTGCCCCGTACGGCCACCGCTGAGTGAGCCCGCACCGCCGCCGCTCGGTGAGCCCGCGCCGTACCGCCGCCGAGTGAGCCCGCGACGGCGGAACGAGCGCTACGGGCGGTCGAGCCGGAGCCGTACCGCCTTCGGCAGACCCGCGACGACCAGGTCGTACGAGTCCTCGACGAGCTCCCGGACCATGCGGTCCGGGAGCTCTCCCACGGTCACCGTGTTCCAGTGCCGCTTGTTCATGTGATAGCCGGGAACGATCGCCGGGTACTCCTCGCGGAGCCGTACGGCGTCGTCCGGATCGCATTTGAGGTTGATCCGCAGCGGCTCGGCGTCCAGCGACGCGAGGGCGAACATCTTCCCGGCGACCTTGAAGACCGAGGCCTCCGGGCCGAACGGGAACTCCTCGGTCGCGTCGTTGAAGTCCAGGCAGAAGGCCCGCAGCCGCTCCGGTGTCATCGCTCCGCTTTCTCCTCGCCGGTGCCGTCCGCACCGTCCCGGCCATCGCGGCCATCGCGGCCATCAGGGCGGTCCGCACTGCCCGGGAATCCCGCGCCGTCCGGGCCGATCGGTTCGGCGAGCACGGTGACGATCTTGTTGCGGCGGCCGGCCGGGGCCTCGGCGGTCAGCCGCAGCGTCCGCCGGTCCGGGAGTTCCACGACGGCGTTCGCCCCGGCGATCGGCACCCGGCCGAGCGCCTTGGCGAGCAGGCCGCCGACGGTCTCCACATCCTCGTCGTCGTACTCGTCCGGGCCGAAACCGTACAGCTCGCCGAGGTCACCGATGTCGAGACGCGCGGTGACCCGGTAGCGGTCGTGGCCCAGCTCCTCGACGGGCGGCAGCTCCCGGTCGTACTCGTCGGTGATCTCGCCGACGATCTCCTCCAGGATGTCCTCGATGGTGACGATGCCGGCCGTGCCGCCGTACTCGTCGATGACGACGGCGACGTGCGTACGGTCCTGCTGCATCTCGCGCAGCAGGTCGCCGGCGTTCTTCGTGTCGGGCACGAAGGCCGCCGGCCGCATCGCCGTGGACACCAGGTCGGCCTCGGCCTCGCGGCTGATGTGCGTCTTGCGGACCAGGTCCTTCAGATACACGACGCCGACGATGTCGTCCTCGTTCTCGCCGGTCACCGGGATCCGGGAGAAGCCGGAGCGCAGCGCGAGGGTGAGGGCCTGGCGGACGGTCTTGTGGCGCTCGATGCAGACGAGGTCGGTGCGCGGCACCATCACCTCGCGGACGAGGGTGTCGCCGAGTTCGAAGACGGAGTGCACCATGCGGCGCTCCTCGTCCTCGATGAGCGACTCCTGCTCGGCGAGGTCGACCATGGCCCGCAGTTCGGCCTCGGAGGCGAACGGGCCCTTGCGGAAGCCCTTGCCGGGGGTGACCGCGTTGCCGATGAGGATCAGCAGCTGCGGGATCGGGCCCATCACGCGGGCCAGCGGCACCAGGACGTACGCGGCGGCGGTCGCCGTGTTCAGCGGGTGCTGGCGGCCGATGGTGCGCGGCGAGACGCCGACGGCGACGTACGACACGAGCACCATCACGGCGATGGCGACGAGCAGCGCCTCCCAGGTCTCCGGGAGGGCTGTCAGACAGGCGTAGGTGACGAGGACCCCGGCCGCCGTCTCGCAGGCGACGCGGACGAGCAGCGCCACGTTGAGATAGCGGGTGGGGTCGGCGGCGACCTGGGTGAGTTTCTCGGCGCCGCGCCGCCCCGACCGTACGGCCTCGGCGGCGCGGAAGCTGGAGACGCGGGCTATGCCGGCCTCGGCGCAGGCCGCGAGCCAGGCGACCACGACCAGGGCGACCGCGCCGAGGATCAGTTGTGCGTTCATGACGGAGGACCGGTCCGGTCCGGCGTCAGGAGACGGTCGGCGCCGGGGACGGGCCGGTCAGGCCCTTCTCCGCGCGCCAGCCGTCCACGATGGCGGCCTGGAGGCCGAACATCTCGGCCTTCTCGTCCGGCTCCTCGTGGTCGTAGCCGAGCAGGTGGAGCACTCCGTGGACGGTGAGCAGCTGGAGCTCCTCGTCCATGGAGTGCCCGGTCGGGGCGTCCTCGCCCTGCTTCTTGGCGACCTCGGGGCAGAGCACGATGTCGCCGAGCAGGCCCTGCGGGGGCTCGGCGGCCTCGTCGTCCTTCGACGGCGGGCGCAGCTCGTCCATCGGGAAGGACATGACATCCGTCGGGCCCGGCAGGTCCATCCACTGGATGTGGAGCTGTTCCATGGCCTCGGCGTCCACCACGATCACCGAGAGTTCGGAGAGCGGGTGGATGCGCATGCGCGCGAGCGCGTAGCGGGCGATGTCGAGGATCGCCTGCTCGTCGACCTCGGTGCCGGACTCGTTGTTGACGTCGATCGACATGTGCTGCTGTGTCTACTTCCCGTTGCGGCGTTCGCGACGGCCGCCGTCGTGGTCGCGGTGGTCGCGACCGCTGTCGTTGCGGCTGTCGTACTTCTCGTACGCGTCGACGATACGGCCGACGAGCTTGTGCCGTACGACATCCTGCGACGTGAGCGTGGAGAAGTGCACGTCCGGCACCCCGTCCAGGATGTCCCGGACCTGGCGCAGACCGCTCTTCGTGCCGCCCGGGAGGTCGACCTGGGTGATGTCGCCGGTGATGACGATCTTCGAATCGAAGCCGAGGCGGGTGAGGAACATCTTCATCTGCTCGGGGTTCGTGTTCTGCGCCTCGTCCAGAATGATGAACGCGTCATTAAGGGTGCGGCCCCTCATGTAGGCCAGGGGCGCGACCTCGATGGTCCCGCTCGCCATCAGCTTGGGGATGGAGTCGGGGTCGAGCATGTCGTGCAGCGCGTCGTACAGCGGGCGCAGGTACGGGTCGATCTTCTCGTACAGGGTGCCGGGCAGGAAGCCGAGCCGCTCGCCGGCCTCGACGGCCGGGCGGGTCAGGATGATGCGGGTGACCTGCTTGGACTGGAGGGCCTGCACGGCCTTGGCCATGGCCAGGTAGGTCTTGCCGGTGCCGGCGGGGCCGATGCCGAAGACGATGGTGTGCTTGTCGATGGCGTCGACGTAGCGCTTCTGGTTGAGGGTCTTGGGGCGGATGGTGCGGCCGCGGCTGGACAGGATGTTCTGGGTGAGGACCTCGGAGGGCGTCTCGTCCGCCGTCTCCCCGTCCTCCTTGCGCAGCATCGCGATCGAGCGTTCCACGGCGTCCTCCGTCATCGGCTGACCGGTGCGGAGCACCAGCATCATCTCGTCGAACAGGCGCTGGACCACCGCGACCTCCGTCGCGTCGCCGACCGCGCTGATCTCGTTTCCCCGTACGTGGATGTCCGTGGCCGGGAACGCCTTCTCGATCACGCGCAGCAGTGCGTCACCGGATCCGAGCATCATCACCATGGGGTGCTTCGCGGGGACGGTGAACTGGGCGCGCGCCTGCCCCGGCGCGAGGGTCTGGGCTGTGGGTGTGCGATTCATGGGCCGGCACTGTGGCCTGCGCAAACCTCCCGAAACAGGGCTCTCGCCGTTCGAGACCCCTCGGCTCCAAGCGTACGACTGCTCGGTTGCGAGCCTGAAGTCTTTTACGGGGTACCCGTGATGGGCCGGGAGGGGGCGGGGCACAGGGCCGCCGTGGCGAGCCCCACGAGGCGAGGGTGGCCCTACGAGGCGCGGGCGGGGCGGAAGCCGATGGTGGGGACCGCCCGGCGCAGGGCCCAGGGGCGGGCCGGGACCGGGAGCAGCCGCTCCAGGAAGGCGTACCGGGCGCGCAGGGCGGCCGGGTCCTGGCCGTCGCACCGCTGCGCCTGCTGCCACCAGGCGGCGATCTCGCCCCAGGTGGGCGCGGACAGCGAGCCGCCGAACTCCTGTACGGACAGGGCGGCGGTGAGTCCGGCGAAGGCGAGCCGGTCGGCGAGCGGCCAGCCGGCCAGGGTGCCGGTGACGAAGCCGGCCACGAAGACGTCGCCGGCGCCGGTCGGGTCGAGGGCGGCGACCTGGATGGCGGGTACCTCGGCGATCTCGCCGGTGGCGCCGTCGACCGCGTAGGCGCCTTCGGAGCCGAGGGTGACGACGGCGTAGCGGACCTTGTCGGCCAGGGCGCGGGCGGCGGCGCGGGGGCAGTCGGTGCGGGTGTAGCGCATGGCCTCGGCGGCGTTCGGGAGGAAGGCCTCGCAGTGCTCCAGGTCGGGGAGGGCGGCGAGGTCCCAGCGGCCGGTGTCGTCCCAGCCGACGTCGGCGAAGACCCGGGCCCCGGAGCGTGCGGCGCGGGCCACCCAGTCCTCCGGCTGACCGGGGACGAGGGAGGCGACGGCGGCGCGGGAGTGCGGCGGGCAGGCGAGCGGGGCGCCGACGGGCGGGTCGATGCCGAGCCCCCCGTCGGCGCCGGGGTCCACGTCGGCGCCGGGGTCCACGTCGGCGCCGGGGTCCACGTCGGCGGGCGGGGCGGCGTGACCGTGGGAGATCATGGTCCGCTCGCCCTCGTAGGCCATGGAGACGGTGACCGGGGAGTGCCAGCCGGCGATGGTGCGGGAGAGCGAGAGGTCGATGCCCTCGCCCTGTTCGAGGGCGTCCCAGCAGTACTCGCCGTAGTGGTCGTCGCCGAACGCGGCGGCGAGCGAGGTGCGCAGGCCGAGCCGGGCGAGCGCGGTGGCCATGTTGGCGACGCCGCCGGGGCTGGAGCCCATGCCGCGGGCCCAGGACTCGGTGCCGCGGACGGGCGCGCTGTCGAGGCCGGTGAAAATGATGTCGAGGAAGACCGTGCCGGTGAGGAAGACGTCGCACGCCGGGTCGGTGGGCGCGCGCAGCCGGCCCAGCGGGTCGACGACGTCGTTGTCGCGTTCGGTCACGGCAGGCTCCCCGGTCGTAATGCGGCGGCGGACCGGCACCATTGGCACGGTTTGTGCTGATGGTGCTGATCCGGACAGTGTGCCCGAAGGGGCAGAGGGGAGGCAGGGCGAACTTGCCGAAATCGTGTTCCCCTACCCAGCCATTCGAGTCCCAAAACGGGCCATGACGCGTATCGCGGCCTGAATCGGGGGATATCACCTTCTCCGCCCACTCGGATGCTCGATACACATGGTCTCGCGACCCGTGAATCCGCCGGGCGCCATCTCATTTCCCTGTTCAGTTCCTGGAACGCCCATGTCGTCGCGCCGCCCGCGTGCCCTGGGGGCGCTCGTCGCTCTCGTCGCCCTGTTCACGGCCGGTTACCTCGCCTCGTACCTGCTGCCGACCGTCGTCGGCCGACTGTCGGCGAGCCTCGGTCTGCGCCCCGCCCAAGCCGGAATGGTCGGCTCGATCCTGCTGCTCGGCTCGGCGTCGGCCGGCTTCACGCTCGCCGCCCGGGTGGAGCGGGTCGGCCCGCGCCGGGTGGCGCGGCTGGGGCTCGCGGCGATGGTCGTGGGATACGGGACGGCGTCCGCGACGGAGCTGTTGCCGCTGGTCGTGGCGGGTGCGGTGGTCGGGGGCTTCGGTTCCGGCACGGCGACGGCGGTCGCGGCCTCGGGCATCGCGGGCCGGCCGGACCCACAGCGGGGATCCACGCTGGGCCTGCTGTCGGTGTCGGTGACGGCGGGCGCGCTGTATCTGACGCTGCCCCGCCTCGGCGGCGGCCACGCGCTGCCGTTCCTGGCGATCGCGGGCGTCGCGGTGCTGGTGGCCCCGGCGACGCGGTGGCTGCCGGGGCCGCGCCGGGGCGCCCTGGACGCGGCCCCGCAGGGGGTGAGCGCCGGGCCGGACGCGCGTCCGCTGCCGGCCCGGCCGGCCGGTCTGGCGCTGGCGGGCTCGATCGTCTTCTGGTCGATGGCGCAGAACGCGCTGTGGGGCGTGAGCGGCCGGATCGGCGTCACCCGCGCGGGTCTGTCCGAGGTGGCCCTCGGACTGGTGTTCGCGGTGGCACTCGGGGCCGGGCTCGCCGGAGTCCTCGCCGCGGGGGCCCTCGGTTCACGCCTCGGACGGGCGGTGCCGATCGGCGGCGGCACGGCGCTGATCGCGGCCTGCGTGCTGCTGAGTTCGGCCGCGGCGGGACCGGTGTCCTTCGCGGCCGGCGAGATCCTGTGGAACGCGGTGTACCCGGTCGTCCTCTCGTACCTCCTCGGCCTCGCCGCCTCCCTCGACGCGCGCGGCCGGTGGGCGGTCCTGGTCGGCTCGGCCTCCTCGCTCGGCGTGGCCTGCGGGCCGGCCACCGGCAGCCTGCTGTCGGAGGCGGCGGGCTACCCGGGCATGGGCCTCACGCTGTGCGTCGTGCTGCTCGCGGCCGGACTGCCGATGACGGCGGTCGCCCGGCACGTCTCCGGCCGCCCACTGGTGCCCGGCTCCATCCGCCGCCGCGGCGGCGCCCCGGCGGCCTTCCTGGCCGCGACGACCTCCGCGCCGCCGTCCCTGCTCCCCCAGATCGGCGCCCCGGAACAGCCGGTCACCCCGATCCGCGTCCCCTCCCGGGGCCGCCGCCTGGCCCAGTCGGCCTTCCGCCTGGCCCGGCCGAACTCGCGGAGCTGAGGAGAGCGGGAGGGGGCATAGGCGGTACGTACTACGCCCTACGCGAGGTGGAAGTCGTACGCCTCGACCTCCGCCAGGTACCGCTCCCGGCGGGGCTCGTCGTCGTCCAGGAAGGACGCCAGGAAGGAGTTGCGGGCCAGGGTCCGCAGCTGGTCCGGCGTGAGGGAGAGCGTGTCGCGCACCGCGTCGAAGTTGTCCCCGACGTAGCCGCCGAAGTACGACGGGTCGTCGGAGTTGACGGTCGCCATCAGGCCCGCCGCCAGCATCTCGCGCAGCGGGTGGTCCTTGAGGGTGTCGATCGTCCGCAGCCGTACGTTCGACAGCGGGCACAGCGTCAGCGGCACCCGCTCCCGCACCAGCCGCTCGACCAGCTCCGGGTCCTCCACGCAGCGCAGCCCGTGGTCGATGCGCTCCACACCGAGGACGTCGAGGGCCTCACGGATGTACTCCGCCGGGCCCTCCTCGCCCGCGTGCGCGACCCGCCGCAGACCGAGCCGGGCGGCCTCCTCGTACACCTCGCGGAACTTCGCCGGCGGGTGCCCGACCTCGGCCGAGTCGAGCCCGACCCCGGTGATCCGGTCCAGGTACGGCCCGGCGGCCCGCAGCGTGTCGAGCGCCGACTCGGCCGACTCGTCGCGCAGGAAGCACATGATGAGCCGGGTGGAGATGCCGTACCGCTCCTCGGCGCGGTCCAGCGCCGCGCCCAGACCCTCGACGACGGTGCCGATCGGCACACCGCGCACGGTGTGCGCCTGCGGGTCGAAGAAGATCTCGGCGTGCCGTACGCCCTGCGCGGCGGCCCGCGCCAGGTAGGCGTCGGCCAGCTCGGTGAAGTCGTCGGCGGTGCGCAGCACGGCCATCAGGGCGTAGTAGAGGTCCAGGAAGGACTGGAGGTCGTCGAAGCGGTACGCCTCGCGCAGGGCCTCGGTGTCGGCGTACGGCAGGGTGACGCCGTTGCGCGCGGCGAGCGCGAAGGCCAGCTCGGGTTCGAGGGTGCCTTCGATGTGGAGGTGCAGTTCAGCCTTGGGGAAAGCCATGGGGTGTCGTTCTATCTCTTCGGTACGGGGACCCTCATCAGGTCCTGGGCAATGCTCAGCTCCCCCGTGAACCCGGCCGCCCTCGCCTGCCGCTCGAACTCCGCCGGATCGGCGTACCGCTGCGAGAAGTGGGTGAGCACGAGGTGCCGCACGCCCGCGTCCCGGGCGACCGCGGCGGCCTGGCCGGCCGTCAGATGGCCGTGGTCGGTGGCGAGCCGGACGTCCTCGTCGAGGAAGGTCGACTCGATGACGAGCAGATCGGCGCCGTCGGCGAGCGCGTGCACGCCGTCGCACAGCCGGGTGTCCATGACGAACGCGACCCGCTGCCCGCGCCGGACCTCGCTGACCTCCTCCAGCGTGACGCCGTCCAGGACGCCCTCGCGCTGGAGCCGGCCCACGTCGGGGCCCGCGATGCCGTGCGCGGCGAGCCGCTCGGGCAGGATGCGGCGCCCGTCCGGTTCGACGAGGCGGTAGCCGTACGACTCCACGGGGTGGGAGAGCAGGGCGGCTTCGAGCGTGTACGAGTCGGTGACCGCGAGCGGCCCGTCGGCCGCGACGGGGGCCTCGGTCAGCGAGACGGTCTCGTGGTACGCCGTGGCGTACCGCAGCCGCTCGAAGTACCGCTGTCCGCTCGCCGGGTAGTGCGCGGTGACGGGGTGCGGGACCCGGTCGAGGTTGATCCGCTGGATCACCCCGGCCAGGCCCAGCGAGTGGTCGCCGTGGAAGTGCGTGACGCAGATCCGGTTCAGGTCGTGCGCCGCGACCCCGGCCCGCAGCATCTGGCGCTGCGTCCCCTCGCCGGGGTCGAAGAGGATGCCCTGCCCGTCCCAGCGCAGCAGATAGCCGTTGTGGTTGCGGTGCCGGGTCGGGACCTGGCTGGCCGTCCCGAGGACGACCAGTTCACGTGCGGACAAGGAGACGCTCCGGACCTATCCGGGCGGCCAGTTGAGGCCGCGGCCGCCCAGCACGTGGGCGTGCGCGTGGAAGACGGTCTGGCCCGCGCCGGAGCCGGTGTTGAGGACGATGCGGTAGCCGCTCTCGTCCACCTTCTCCTGCTCGGCGACCTGACCGGCCTCGCGCAGCACGTCGGCGGCGATGTCCGGCGCGCCGGCCGCCAGCGAGGCGGCGTCGGGGTAGTGCGCGCGCGGGATCACGAGCACGTGGGTGGGCGCCTGCGGGTTGATGTCGCGGAACGCGACGGTCGTCTCCGTCTCGCGCACGATGGTCGCCGGGACCTCCCCCGCCACGATCTTGCAGAACAGGCAGTCGCTCTGCGGCTCTCCGGCCATGGCCCGGGCCTCCTCGTCTCGGTCGAACTCGATCACACGTACACCCGCATGCTATCCGGGACCGCCGACGGCCCGGCCGGTTATCCCCATACCTTCCGGCCCCTTCGGCACCCGCGAACCCCAGGGCCTCCGGCCCTTACGACCAGCGGCCGGTGCGGCCGAGGACGAGCGCGGCGGCCGCCGTACCCGCCGTGGAGGTGCGCAGGACGCTCGGCCCGAGCCGGTACGGCCGGGCGCCCGCCGCCTCGAACAGCGCCAGTTCCTCCGGCGACACGCCCCCTTCGGGCCCGACGACCAGCACGATCGTTCCCTCGCGCGGCAGTTCGGCGGTCGCGAGCGCGCCGCTCGGGTGGTCGCGGTCCTCGTGCAGCACGGCGGCGAAGTCGGCGGTCGCGAGCAGCGCGGCGACCTGCTTGGACGTCATCAGATCGGCGACCTCGGGGAACCGGGTGCGGCGCGACTGCTTGCCGGCCTCGCGGGCGGTGGTGCGCCACTTGCCGAGGGCCTTCTGCCCGCGGTCGCCCTTCCACTGGGTGATGCAGCGGGACGCGGCCCACGGCACGATCGCGTCCACGCCGGTCTCGGTCATGGTCTCGACGGCCAGTTCGCCGCGGTCGCCCTTGGGCAGGGCCTGGACGACGGTGATCGAGGGCGCGGGCATGGGGTCCTCGTGCGGCGCGGAGGTCTCCACGGTCAGCCGGTCCTTGCCCTCCACGGCCCGCACCACGCCGTCGAGCCAGCGGCCCCGGCCGTCGGTCAGGACGACGTCCTCGCCCGGCTGGAGCCGCTTCACGGACACGGCGTGCCGGCCCTCGGGCCCGTCCAGGACGTACAGCCGGGTGTCGGGAAGGGTGTCGACGACGAAGACGGGTGCGGTCACGAGGTGCTCCTGGGACTGACGGGGCTGGTGGTGCCGTAGAGGGCGGTGTGGAGTTCTTCGGCGAGGACCTCGACCAGTCGCCCGGCCGGCAGCTCCCGGGCCAGCCGGTGGCCCTGCCCGGCCCACAGCGCCATGCCCTGCGGGTCCCCGGCGGTCGCGGCGGCCCGGCGCAGCGGGGCGGTGAGGTGGTGGACCTCGGGGTACGCGGCGGGGGCGTACGGTCCGTGCTCGCGCATGAACCGGTTCACCAGGCCGCGGGCCGGACGCCCGGAGAAGGCCCGGGTCAGCTCGGTACGGGTGAACAGGCCGGTGAGGTCCGGATCGGTCAGGGCCCGCTTGTGCAGCGGGTGCGCGCCGGACTCGGGGCAGACGAGGAACGCGGTGCCGAGCTGCGCCGCGTCGGCGCCCGCCGCGAGGACGGCGGCGATCTGCCGGCCGCGCATGATCCCGCCGGCGGCGACGATCGGCAGCCGGACCTGCTCCCGTACCTCGGTGACCAGCGGCAGCAGTCCGCTGCCGCTGCCCGCGGACGGGCCGTCGGCGGGGTCGTCGCGGTGGGTGCCCTGGTGCCCGCCCGCCTCGGTGCCCTGCACGCAGACGGCGGCGGCCCCGGCCCGTTCGGCCGTCCGGGCCTCCTCGGCGGAGGTGACGGTGACGATCGTGTACGTGCCGGCCCGGGCGAACGCGTCGAGCACGTCACGGTCGGGGCAGCCGAAGGTGAAGGAGACGACCGGCACCGGGTCGTCGAGGAGGATCGCCAGCTTGGCGTCGTACGCGTCGTCCCGGCCCTGCTCGGGATCGCCCAGCTCCGTCCCGTACCAGCCGGCCTCGCCCGCCAGCTGGTGCCGGTAGACCTCGACGGCGGCCGGGTCGGCCGGCTGGTCGACGGGCGGCATGAACAGGTTGACCCCGAAGGGCCGCGCGGTCTGCCCGCGGACCTGCTTGATCTCCTGGTAGAGCCCGCCGGCGGTCTTGTACCCGCCGGCCAGGAACCCGAGCGCGCCCGCCCCGCACACGGCGCCGACGAGATCGGGGCAGGAGCCGCCACCGGCCATGGGGGCCTGCACGATCGGATACCGGGAGAGATCGTTCAGAGCGGTGGACATGCGGGCATCGTTTCATGCCGCCGCGAGGCCGCCGAATCAACGGGCGAGACCGGGCGGATACGCCGGAGGGGCGGCCCGCACCCTGTGCGGACCGCCCCTCGGACGTGGAACCACGGACTCGGCGCCCCGTGAAGGGCATCCGGCCTACCGCCCGTTGAAGGCATCCTTCAGGCGCGAGAAGAGGCCCTGCTGCCCGGGCTGGAACTGCCCCGTGGGCCGCTCCTCGCCGCGCAGCTCGGACAGTTCGCGCAGCAGTCGCTCCTGCTCGGCGTCGAGCTTCGTCGGGGTCTGGACCTCGACGTGCACGATCAGGTCGCCGCGGCCGTTGCCGCGCAGGTGCGTGACACCGCGGCCGTGCAGCGGGATCGACTGGCCGGACTGGGTGCCCGGCCGGATGTCGACGTCCTCGACTCCGTCGAGCGTCGTCAGTGGCACCTTGGTGCCGAGCGCGCCCGCCGTCATCGGGATGGTCACCGTGCAGTGCAGGTCGTCGCCGCGCCGCTGGAAGACCTCGTGCGGAAGCTCGTGGATCTCGACGTACAGGTCGCCGGCGGGGCCGCCGCCGGGGCCGACCTCGCCCTCGCCCGCGAGCTGGATGCGGGTGCCGTTGTCGACACCGGCGGGGATCTTGACCGTGAGGGTACGGCGCGAGCGGACCCGGCCGTCGCCCGCGCACTCGGGGCACGGGGTCGGGACGACGGTGCCGAAGCCCTGGCACTGCGGGCACGGGCGCGAGGTCATGACCTGGCCCAGGAAGGACCGGGTGACCTGGGAGACCTCGCCGCGGCCGCGGCACATGTCACAGGTCTGCGCCGAGGTGCCGGGCGCGGCACCCTCGCCGGAGCACGTGGTGCAGACGACGGCCGTGTCGACCTGGATGTCCTTCGTGGTGCCGAAGGTCGCCTCGTCGAGGGTGATCTCCAGGCGGATCATCGCGTCCTGGCCGCGCCGGGTGCGCGAGCGCGGGCCGCGCTGGGACGCCGTACCGAAGAAGGCGTCCATGATGTCCGAGAAGTTCCCGAAGCCGCCCGCGCCGAAGCCGCCGGCCCCGCCACCGCCGCCGGAGGCGGACAGGGGGTCGCCGCCGAGGTCGTAGACCTGCTTCTTCTGCGGGTCGGAGAGCACCTCGTAAGCGGCGTTGATCTCCTTGAACCGCTCCTGG
The DNA here is from genome assembly GCF_040635425.1 of Streptomyces laurentii. Taxonomy (NCBI): domain Bacteria; kingdom Bacillati; phylum Actinomycetota; class Actinomycetes; order Kitasatosporales; family Streptomycetaceae; genus Streptomyces; species Streptomyces laurentii. The sequence continues at coordinate 25,254 of NZ_JBEYHT010000076.1, forward strand.
GTCTTCGGGTCCGGGTTCACGTCCGGGTGGAGCTCACGGGCAAGACGGCGGAAAGCCTTCTTGATCTCGTCCTGTGAAGCGTCGCGGCGCACGCCGAGTACGGCGTAGTAGTCCGTGGCCACTTACGACTCCGCCAGGATCTGTCCGACGTAACGTGCCACTGCGCGTACCGCTCCCATCGTTCCGGGGTAGTCCATGCGGGTCGGTCCGACCACGCCGAGTTTGGCGACTGCCTCGCCGCCCGAACCGTAGCCGACCGAGACGACGGATGTGGACGTGAGGCCCTCATGGACGTTCTCATGCCCGATCCGTACGGTCATGCCCGATTCCTTGGCCTCGCCGAGCAGCTTGAGGAGCACGACCTGCTCCTCGAGAGCTTCCAGGACGGGCCTGATCGTCAGGGGGAAGTCGTGCCCGAAGCGGGTCAGATTGGCGGTACCGCCGATCATGAGCCGTTCCTCGCGCTGTTCGACGAGGGTTTCGAGCAGGGTGGCGAGCACGGTGGAGACCGTGCCACGGTCCTCCACGTCCTCGAAGGACTCCGGGAGATCCTGCACCAGCTGCGGCACGTCCGCGAAACGGCGGCCGACGACCTGGCTGTTGAGCCGGGCCCGCAGATCGGCGAGAGGCGTCTCGCCGAACGGCGCCGGAAGGTCGACGACGCGCTGCTCGACCCGGCCGGTGTCGGTGATGAGTACGAGCATCAGCCGGGCGGGCGCCAGCGAGAGCAGCTCCACATGCCGCACCGTCGAACGGGTCAGCGAGGGGTACTGCACGACGGCGACCTGCCGGGTCAGCTGCGCGAGCAGCCGGACCGTGCGGGCGACGACGTCGTCGAGGTCGACGGCGCTGTCGAGGAAGCTGTGGATCGCCCGCCGCTCGGGGGTCGAGAGCGGCTTGACGCCGGCCAGACGGTCGACGAAGAGGCGATAGCCCTTGTCCGTGGGGATGCGGCCGGCACTGGTGTGAGGCTGGGCGATGTAGCCCTCGTCCTCCAGGACCGCCATGTCGTTGCGCACGGTGGCGGGCGACACGCCGAGCTTGTGGCGCTCGGTCAGCGCCTTGGAGCCGACCGGCTCCTCCGTGCCGACGTAGTCCTGGACGATCGCGCGCAGCACTTCGAGTCTGCGTTCGCTGAGCATCGCGCGCACCTCCAGCTGTCGTTCCGGTTCCGCTTGCTCCGCTTTTGGCACTCGCCCTGTTCGAGTGCCAGGAATCCACCCGCAAGTGTAAGGCGGCGGACATCGCTCCTGGCAAGGAGGCGGGCTGGGCGCCCTTCGAACGGTTAGCGTCCCGCCATGGACATGGACTGGGAATCGTGCGGCTGGGAACGGCTCGGCGAGGGGGTCGGACGGCGCCGGCTGCCGGGCTGGGACGCCACGGTGGGCCTGGTGACGGGACGAAACGGGGTACTGCTCTACGACACGGGCTCGACCCTCGCCGAGGGGGCCGAACTGCGGGCGCGGGTGACCTCGCTCACGGGCGGGCGGAGCGTGACGCATGTCGCACTCGGCCACCCACACTTCGACCACGTGTTCGGCACCGCGGCGTTCCCAGAAGCCGAGGTCCACGGAGCCGCGGGCCTCGCCGAACTGCTCCGGCGGGAAGCGGACGATCTACGGTCGGACGCCGTACGCCACGGGGTGGACCCGGAGGCCGCGACCGCCGCGGCGACGTCGCTGATCGCCCCCGGACACGAGGTCTCCGGCGAACTCACCCTCGACCTGGGCGGCCGGCCCGTCGTACTGGCGAACGTGGGGCCCGGCCACACCCGCCACGACCTGGCCGTCCTCGTGCCCGGCACTCCGCCTGTGCTCTTCTGCGGCGACCTGGTCGAGGAGTCCGGCGAACCGCAGGCGGGCCCGGACGCGGTCCCCGCCGAGTGGCCGGCCGCCATGGACCGGCTGCTGGCGCTGGGCGGCGAGGACGCGCTGTACGTGCCGGGGCACGGGGCGGTGGTGGACGCCGGGTTCGTACGACGCCAGCGCGAGGAACTGGCACGGCGCGCCTCGGTGTCGTAGCGTCGCCGAAATGCGCAGCTACAACCCCGATCTGACGCCCCCTTGGAAGCGTTCGGCACCCGTGCCGGAGGTCCCGGCGGACCGTGATCTGGTCGTCGAGGAGGTCGGAACGGGTTTCTGCGGGGCGGTGATCCGCTGCGAGGCGGGCACGGTGACCCTGGAGGACCGTTTCGGCAAGCACCGGGTCTTCCCGATGGAGCCGCGCGGCTTCCTCATCGACGGCCGTCCGGTCACCCTGGTCCGCCCCGCCGGGCCCGCGCCGGCCCGCCCCACCCGCACGGCGTCCGGCTCGGTCGCGGTCCCGGGCGCGCGGGCCCGGGTCGCGCGGGCGGGCCGCATCTACGTCGAGGGCCGCCACGACGCCGAACTGGTCGAACGGGTGTGGGGCGACGACCTGCGGATCGAGGGCGTCGTCGTGGAGTACCTGGAGGGCGTCGACGACCTCCCGAGCATCGTCGCCGACTTCGCCCCGGCCCCGGACGCCCGCCTCGGCGTCCTGGTCGACCACCTGGTCCCGGGCTCGAAGGAGTCCCGCATCGCGGCCCAGGTCTCCTCCCTGGACGTCCTGGTCGTCGGCCACCCGTACATCGACGTCTGGGAGGCCGTGAAGCCGTCCTCGGTGGGCATCCCCGCCTGGCCCACGGTCCCTCGCGGCCAGGACTGGAAGACGGGCGTCTGCCACGCCCTGAACTGGCCCCCGAACACGGGCGCGGCCTGGCAGCACATCCTCTCCCGGGTCCACTCCTACAAGGACCTGGAACCGGCGTTGCTGGGCCGCGTGGAGGAACTGATCGACTTCGTCACGGCCCCCTAGCCCCCACTTTCTCTGCCCCGCCCTCCCCCTCCCCGGCCCTCGCGCCACCCACCACAAACCAGCGCACCGCCCCGGACCTGCGCCCCACTCCCCCAGCGCGCCCGCACCACCGCACCCCGCACCGCAGCGCGCAGCGCCCCGCGCCCCCCGTCAGTCCACCAGGTCCCGCACCACCGCGTCCGCCAGCAACCGCCCCCGCAGCGTCAGCACCGCCCGCCCCGCCTCGTACGCCTCCCGCTCCAGCAGCCCGTCCCCGAGCGCCCGCTCGGCGGCTCCGCGCCCGGCCGGCTTGAGCAGGTCCAGTTCGACGCCTTCGCGCAGCCGCAGTTCCAGGAGCACCCGCTCGACCCGCCGGTCCTCGTCGGTGAGGATTTCCCGCCCGGCACCGGGCGACCGTCCTTCTCCGAGGGCCGCCGCGTACGCGCCGGGGTGTTTCACGTTCCACCAGCGGACGCCGCCGACGTGGCTGTGGGCGCCGGGCCCGGCGCCCCACCAGTCGGCGCCGCGCCAGTACAGCTCGTTGTGGAGGCAGCGGCCGGCGTCGGTGGTGGCCCAGTTGGACACCTCGTACCACTGGTAGCCGGCCTGTGCGAGGACGTCGTCGGCGATGAGGTACCGGTCGGCGTGGACGTCGTCGTCGGTCATGGGTATCTCGCCGCGCCGGATGCGCCGGGCGAGCTGGGTGCCTTCTTCGACGATGAGGGCGTAGGCGCTGATGTGGTCGGGTCCGGCGCCGATGGCCGCGTCGAGGGAGGCCCGCCAGTCGTCGTCGGTTTCGCCGGGGGTGCCGTAGATGAGGTCGAGGTTGACGTGGTCGAAGCCGGCGGCGCGGGCTTCGGCGACGCAGGCTTCGGGGCGGCCGGGGGTGTGGCTGCGGTCGAGGATCTTGAGGACGTGCTGCCGGGCGCTCTGCATGCCGAAGGAGATGCGGTTGAAGCCGCCGGCCCGCAGTTCGGCGAGGTAGGCCGGGTCGACGGATTCCGGGTTGGCCTCGGTGGTGACTTCGGCGTCGTCGGCGAGTCCGAATTCGTCGCGGATCGCGGCGAGCATCCGGACGAGGTCGGCGGCGGGCAGCAGGGTGGGCGTGCCGCCGCCGACGAAGACGGTCCGGACGGGGCGCGGGTCGTCGCCGAGGGTCTTGCGGGCGAGCCGTATCTCCTCGGTGACCTGGCCCGCGTAGTTCTCGCGGGAGGCGAGCACGCCGCCCGCACCGCGCAGTTCGCTCGCGGTGTAGGTGTTGAAGTCGCAGTAGCCGCAGCGGGTGGCGCAGTACGGCACGTGCAGATAGAAGCCGAGCGGTCGCTCCCCCGCACCGTCCAGGGCGTGCGCGGGAAGCGCTCCGTCCTCGGGCATGGGGTCACCATCGGGCAGTACGGAAGGCATGCCGCCATTGTCCCGTACTGCCCGTGGCGCGCTCCAGCCCTGTGGATAACTTCACGTCGGAGCCGAAGCCCGCAGGTAACACCGCGGGCCGTACCTCAGGTCACGCCTCCCGCGCGCCCGCGTACATGTCCTCGATCAGGTGCTGGTAGGTCCGCTCGACGACCGGCCGCTTCATCTTGAGGCTCGGGGTCAGCTCGCCGTGCTCGACGTCGAGGTCGCGCGGCAGCAGCCGGAACTTCTTGATCGTCTGCCAGCGCTGCAGGCCCTCGTTGAGGCGGGTGACGTAACCCTCGATGAGCTTCTCGGTCTGCGGGGCGGCGACGACCTCCGCGTATGTCTTGCCGCCGAGGCCGTGCTCGGCGGCCCAGCCGAGGAGGGAGGGCTCGTCGAGGGCGATGAGCGCGGTGCAGTAGTTCCGGTCCGCGCCGAGGACGACCATGTTGGAGACGAACGGGCAGACGGCCTTGAACTGGCCCTCGACCTCGGTGGGCGCGATGTACTTGCCGCCGGAGGTCTTGAACAGGTCCTTCTTGCGGTCGGTGATCCGCAGGTAGCCGTCGTTGGACAGTTCGCCGATGTCGCCGGTGTGGAACCAGCCGTCCGGCTCCAGGACCTCGGCGGTCTTGTCCGGCAGGCCGTGGTAGCCCTCCATGATGCCGGGGCTGCGCAGCAGGATCTCGCCGTCGTCGGCGATGCGGACCTCGGTGCCGGGCAGCGGCTTGCCGACGGTGCCGGTGCGGTAGGCCTCGCCGGGGTTGACGAAGGACGCGGCGGAGGACTCGGTGAGGCCGTAGCCCTCCAGGATGTGGATGCCGGCGCCGGAGAAGAAGTAGCCGATCTCGGGGGCGAGGGCGACGGAGCCGGAGACGGCGGCGCGCAGCCGGCCGCCGAAGGCCTCGCGCAGCTTCGAGTAGACGAGCGCGTCGGCGACCTTGTGCTTGGCGGTGAGGCCGAAGGGCGCGGTGGCGGAACCGGTGCGGCGGAAGTTGTCCTGGGTGACCTTGGCGTATTCGCGGGCGACGCCGGCCGCCCACTGGAAGATCTTGTACTTGGCCCCGCCGCCTTCGCGGGCCTTGGCGGCGACGCCGTTGTAGACCTTCTCGAAGATGCGCGGGACGGCGGCCATGTAGGTGGGCTGTACGACCGGCAGGTTGACGATGATCTTGTCGATACGGCCGTCGACGGCGGTGACGTGCCCGATCTCGATCTGCCCGGAGGTCAGGACCTTGCCGAAGACGTGGGCCAGCGGCAGCCACAGGTACTGGATGTCCTCGCTGGTCAGCAGGCCGGTGGCGGCGATGGCCTTGGCCATGTACGACCAGCTGTCGTGGCGCAGGCGGACGCCCTTGGGGCGGCCGGTGGTGCCCGAGGTGTAGATGAGGGTGGCGAGCTGGTCGGAGGTGAGGGCGGCGACCCGCTCCTTGACGATCTCCGGGTGACGCTCCAGATAGGCCGTGCCGCGCGCCTCCAGGTCGGCGAGGGTCAGCACCCAGTCGTCGGAGGTGTCGGCGCCCTCGGGGTCGATGACGACGACGTGGTGGAGCTGGGGCAGATCGGCGCGGCGTTCGACGGCCTTGGCGAGCTGCTCGGCGTTCTCCGCGATGAGGACGCGGGAGTCGGAGTCGGAGAGGATGAACGCCGACTCCTCGGCGTTGGTCTGCGGGTAGACGGTGGTGACGGCGGCACCGGCGCACATGACGCCGAGGTCGGCGAGGATCCACTCGACCCGGGTGGCGGAGGCGAGGGCGACCCGCTCCTCGGGCGCGACCCCGAGGTCGATGAGACCGGCGGCGATGGCGTGGACACGGGTGGCGGCCTCGGCCCAGCTGAGCGACTTCCAGTCGTCGGGGCCCTGGCCGGAGGCGGCGGGGACCGGGTAGCGGTAGGCCTCCGCATCCGGGGTCCGCTCGACGCGCTCCAGGAAGAGCGCCGCCACGGACGGCGGCCGGTTCTCGATCAGGGTCTGTGTGTCGCTCACGACGTCCTCCGGGCGGCGGCGGTGCGGTCAGGCGGGGCGCTGCGGGCAGGGGGACGCGCGCAGCGCGGGCGGCAGCGCGGGCAGGCGCTGCGTAACTAACTCACGAGTAACCTTCGAGCGGCTTCAGGGTAGAGGCCCGGGGACGGGTGCGTAAGGGCTTGCTTATAACGAACGGGTCTGCGCACCGGCGGTGCGCAGACCCGTTCGTGGCGGAGCGAGGGTTACTTCTTCGGCTTGGCGGCCGAGGAGTCGTCGCTCGACAGGACGGCGATGAAGGCCTCCTGCGGGACCTCCACGGAGCCGACCATCTTCATCCGCTTCTTGCCTTCCTTCTGCTTCTCCAGCAGCTTCCGCTTACGGGAGATGTCGCCGCCGTAGCACTTGGCGAGGACGTCCTTGCGGATGGCGCGGATGGTCTCGCGGGCGATGACCCGGGCGCCGATCGCGGCCTGGACGGGCACCTCGAAGCTCTGCCGCGGGATGAGCTCCTTGAGCTTGGCGACGAGCCGGACGCCGTACGCGTACGCCTGGTCCTTGTGCGTGATCGCCGAGAAGGCGTCCACCTTGTCGCCGTGCAGCAGGATGTCGACCTTGACCAGGGAGCTGCTCTGCTCGCCGGTGGGCTCGTAGTCGAGCGAGGCGTAGCCGCGGGTCTTGGACTTCAGCTGGTCGAAGAAGTCGAAGACGATCTCGGCCAGCGGCAGGGTGTAGCGGATCTCGACCCGGTCCTCGGAGAGGTAGTCCATGCCGAGCATGGTGCCGCGCCGGGTCTGGCACAGCTCCATGATCGAGCCGATGAACTCGGAGGGGGCGAGGATCGTGGCGCGCACGACCGGCTCGTACACCTCGTCGATCTTGCCCTCGGGGAACTCGCTCGGGTTGGTGACCGTGTGCTCGCCGCCGTCCTCCATGACCACGCGGTAGACCACGTTGGGGGCGGTGGCGATGAGGTCCAGGCCGAACTCGCGCTCCAGCCGCTCGCGGATCACGTCGAGGTGGAGCAGGCCGAGGAAGCCGACGCGGAAGCCGAAGCCGAGCGCGGCGGAGGTCTCCGGCTCGTACACCAGGGCGGCGTCGTTGAGCTGGAGCTTGTCGAGGGCCTCGCGCAGCTCGGGGTAGTCCGAGCCGTCCAGCGGATACAGACCGGAGAAGACCATCGGCTTCGGGTCCTTGTAACCGCCCAGGGCCTCTTCGGCGCCCTTGCTCTGGGAGGTGATCGTGTCACCGACCTTGGACTGGCGGACGTCCTTCACACCGGTGATCAGGTAGCCCACCTCGCCGACGCCGAGGCCGTCGGCCGGCAGCATCTCGGGCGAGTTGGTGCCGATCTCGAGGAGCTCGTGGGTGGCGCCGGTCGACATCATCCTGATGCGCTCGCGCTTGTTGAGCTGGCCGTCGACGACACGGACGTACGTGACGACACCGCGGTACGAGTCGTACACCGAGTCGAAGATCATCGCGCGGGCCGGGGCGTCGGCGACGCCGACGGGGGCCGGGACGTCGCGGACGACGCGGTCGAGCAGCGCGTCGACGCCCATGCCGGTCTTCGCGGAGACCTTGAGGACGTCCTCCGGCTGGCAGCCGATGAGGTTGGCCAGCTCCTCGGCGAACTTCTCCGGCTGGGCGGCCGGCAGGTCGATCTTGTTGAGGACCGGAACGATGGTGAGGTCGTTCTCCATGGCCAGGTAGAGGTTGGCCAGGGTCTGCGCCTCGATGCCCTGGGCGGCGTCCACCAGCAGGACCGTGCCCTCGCAGGCGGCGAGCGAACGCGACACCTCGTAGGTGAAGTCGACGTGCCCGGGGGTGTCGATCATGTTCAGGATGTGCGTCCGACCCTCGCCCGGCCCCTCGGTGGGGGCCCAGGGCAGCCGGACCGCCTGGGACTTGATCGTGATGCCGCGCTCACGCTCGATGTCCATCCGGTCGAGATACTGGGCACGCATCTGCCGCTGGTCGACCACACCGGTCAGCTGGAGCATCCGGTCGGCGAGCGTGGACTTGCCGTGGTCGATGTGCGCGATGATGCAGAAGTTGCGGATCAGAGCCGGGTCGGTACGGCTCGGCTCGGGCACGTTGGTAGGAGTCGCGGGCACGCAGGGTTCTCGTCTCGGGCGGTGTTCGGAACGGGTACGTAGGCTCCATCGTCCCATGGCCGCGGGGCTGCGGCCGGTTTGGGCGGTGTGGGGGGCGGCTGATACCGTGGACAGCTGTGTCTCGTGTGCCCTCTCAGCTCCGAGGCGCATCCTCAAGAAACATCGAACCTGTAAAGGCTCTTTCGTGGCGAACATCAAGTCCCAGATCAAGCGGAACAAGACCAACGAGAAGGCGCGCCTGCGCAACAAGGCCGTCAAGTCGTCGCTCAAGACCGCGATCCGCAAGGCCCGTGAGGCTGTCGCCGCCGGCGACCTCGAGAAGGCCACCGTTGCCGCTCGTGCCGCTTCGCGTCAGCTCGACAAGGCTGTCTCGAAGGGTGTCATCCACAAGAACTCCGCCGCCAACAAGAAGTCGGCGCTGGCCTCCAAGGTTGCCACCCTCCAGGGCTGAGCTCTGATGTGACCGGCCGCACGGGACCCAGCGGGCCCTCTCTCCCGCTCCCGGACGGCCACCCCGGCCGCGTACGCGAGACGCGTTCGCCACGCGTGTACGGGCCACCCCAAGCGTGACACCACAGGCCCCGTCCCCCTCCTTCCCCAGGAGGGTGACGGGGCCTGTGGTGTATCCGCGGATGTCCGTACGGGCCCGGGGCCCTGGCCAGACCCCGCGAGCCGGGGTCTGGAGGTGCCGGGGCCCGGAGGTCAGGAGCGGCGCATACGGGCGGCGCGGGCGATGGCGACCACGGCCTTCTCCAGGGCGTACTCGGGATCGTCGCCGCCGCCCTTCACCCCCGCGTCGGCCTCCGCGACCGCGCGCAGGGCGACGGAGACGCCGTCCGGGGTCCAGCCGCGCATCTGCTGGCGGACCCGGTCGATCTTCCACGGGGGCATGCCCAGCTCGCGCGCGAGGTCGGCGGGACGGCCGCCGCGCGCCGAGGACAGCTTGCCGATGGCGCGGACGCCCTGGGCGAGCGCGCTGGTGATCAGGACGGGGGCGACGCCGGTCGACAGCGACCAGCGCAGGGCTTCCAGGGCCTCGGCGGCGCGGCCCTCGACGGCCCGGTCGGCGACCGTGAACGACGACGCCTCGGCGCGGCCGGTGTAGTAGCGCGCGACGACCGCCTCGTCGATGGTGCCGTCGACATCGGAGGTCAGCTGCGCCGCGGCGGAGGCCAGCTCCCGCAGGTCGCTGCCGATCGCGTCGACGAGCGCCTGGCACGCCTCGGGCGTGGCCGAGCGGCCGAGGGACCGGAACTCCTGCCGGACGAACGCCAGCCGCTCCGCCGGCTTCGTCGTCTTCGGGCAGGCCACCTCGCGGGCACCCGCCTTGCGGGCCGCCTCCAGGAGCGCCTTGCCCTTGACGCCGCCGGGGTGCAGCACCACGAGGGTGATCTCCTCGGCCGGCGCGTCGAGATACGCCTTGATCTCCTTGATCGTGTCGGCCGGCAGGTCCTGCGCGTTCCGCATGATCAGAACCTTGCGCTCGGCGAACAGCGAGGGGCTGGTCAGCTCCGCGAGCGCGCCGGGCTGGAGCTGCTCGGGGGCGAGGTCGAAGGGTGGCGTTCGGTGGGCCGCGGGCGCGGCGAGGTGCTGGTGGTCTTCGACGACGCGGCCGGCGTACGCCACCGGGTTCCGGCCCTTCAGCTGCTTCGAGATCCGGTCGGCGGCCTTGCGCTGCCCGGCCCGGTCGAC
>NZ_JBEYHT010000077.1:0-34828 GCF_040635425.1 Streptomyces laurentii
CGCCTCCCCGGGGGAGGCGGCCGCGTGGGTGTTCAGGAGGCTCGGGGAGCTCACTCGACCGGCGGGGTCCCCAGTTCGGTGACCTCGACCCAGTTCAGGGCCGGGTCGTCGAAGTCGAGCAGGTTGCCCTCGGTGTCCTCGGGCACGACCACGTAGCGGACCGTCTCGCCGTCGGCCTCGGAACCGTGCAGGAACGACGTGTCCGACGGGGACAGATAGTCGACCCGGTGGGCGAGCCAGATGGTGCCGCCGTCACCGTCGTCGTACGACTCGGCCTTGAAGACCTGGTAGCGGGCAAGGTCGGGCTCGGTGCTCGCGTCCCACTCCAGGAACACGCCGTCGGTGCGCGGCGTCGCCTTCAGACCGGTGACCGGCGGCAGGGCGACGCGGACGGTGAGCGGCGCGGACAGCGGACCCTCGTTGCCGAACGGGTCCACGGCCGCGACCGCGTACGTGTAGTGCGTGCCCTGGCGCTTGGCCACGTCGTTGCAGTTGCCCCGGTTGTCCGCGGAGTCGCTGTCCCAGCCGCAGGTCACGCGGGTCATCGTGGTCTTGTCGAGGGTGCGGCCGGGCGAGCGGTACATCCGGTACGAGCCGCCGTTGTCCCAGTCCTCGTAGGCGGGCCAGGCCATCGACCAGTGCACGTCGGTCGAGCCGGGGCGGACGACGGCGTTCAGGCCGGTGGGGGCGGCCAGCGGCCCGGTCCGGTCGACGCCGTCGTCGGCGTACACCTCGGAGTACGCGGACGGGTTGCCCGCCGCGTCGAAGGCCCGGACGCGGTAGAAGCGCGGGGTGTTCACCGGGGCCGCGACGCGGACTTTGCCGGGGGCCGTCGTCGTCGCGACCACGCTGTACGGGCCCGTCTCGGCGGGGGCCGCCGACACCTCGTACCCGACCGCGTTCTCGCTCGCCTGCCAGCCCAGGGTGGCCTGCCAGAGGTCGTAGCCCACGGCGAGCCCCTTCGGGGCGGCCGGGCCGGTCTTGTCGGCGGTCGTGATGATGATGTCGGTGGAGCCGCCCGACTCGTTGCCCGCCTTGTCGACGGCGCGGACCTCGTACCCGTAGGACGCCCCGGTGGCCGGCGCGGACGCGTCGGCGAAGGTCGTCTTGGTGATCAGGCCCGAACCGCTGACCTTCGTCCAGCCGGAGCCGGGCGACGGACGCCGGTAGACCCGGTAGCCCGCGAGGTCCGTCTCCTTGTTGGGCGTCCACGACAGGGTCGTGGTGTTCGTGGTTCCGTCGTAGGAGTACACCGGCTTGGACGGTCCGACCGGGGCGGTGCGGTCGACGGTCGTGATGTACAGGTCGGCGGTGCCGCCGGACTCGTTGCCGGCCTTGTCGACGGCGCGGATCTCGTAGGCGAAGTTCGCGCCGGTGGCCGGTGCGGACTTGTCGGTGTACGTCGTGGCCGTCACCAGGCCCGAGCCACTGATCCTGGTCCAGCCGGAGCCGGGCGACGGGCGCCGGTAGACCCGGTAGCCGGCCAGGTCCATCTCCTTGTTGGCCGCCCAGCGCAGCGACGCGGCGTGGGCCGTCCGGTCGTAGGCGACGGACGCGCCGCTCGGGCCGTACGGCTTGACCTTGTCGACCGTCGCCGACGTCCTCGGCGTGTACGTGAACTTCACGTTGGCCACGCCCGTCCACGCGACGAAGTCGACGCGCAGGGAGTGCTTGCCGGCCGGGACGGTGAGGTTGACCGACTTCTTCTGGGTGGTGGAGACGTTCTTCCACAGGTCGATCTTGCGGACGCCGTCCAGGTAGACGCGGACGCCGTCCTGGGTCTCGGCGGCGAAGGTGAAGGGGCCTCCGGAGCCGAAGTCGCGGGTGAGCGACCAGCGGGCCGAGAAGTTGTCGTTGGGCAGGCTCACGCCGGCCGGGTGACCGGAACCGTAGTTCTCGGAGATCGCCGTGTCGCAGGCGGTCTTCTTCGGGGTGCCGCCGAAGGTGGTGTTGGCGAAGAACTGCACCTTCCACACCGGGGAGTTGCAGGTGACGGTCGCCGCGGCGGCGGGCGCGCCCGCGGCGGTGACGAGACCGCCGGCGGTGGCGAGGGTGACGAGGCCGGCCAGGGTGGCCGGGACTCTCGTCCGGATGCGCGTGTTCACAGGCGTGTGGGGCCCTTTCCGGGACCGTGAGAAACGAACGGACAGGAGGGGGCGTGGGGGTGGTGGTGCGGGGCGGCCGTCGGGGTGGGGCCCTTCGTACGGCTGCGCGGCCAGCGGAACGACTCTACCCGCCGCGATCACCCGTGCGGGTGGTTTATTCGGCCGCCCCACCACCCCCGGCGTCAGCCTGCGGGACCGCTCAGTACCGCCTCGGCGTCCACGTCAGCGTCCGCCCGTCGGCGCGCTCCGTGACCCGCGTCCGCGAGGAGCCGATCAGGAGGAGCGTGCGCATGTCGACCTCGGCCGGGTCCAGGGTCTTCAGGGTCAGCACGCGCACCGACTGCTCCGGCCCGCCGACGTCCCGGGCGACGACCACCGGGGTGTCCGGCGAGCGCACCTCCAGGAGCAGGTCGCGGGCGGCGGCGACCTGGTGGGTACGGGACTTGGAGCCCGGGTTGTAGAGGGCGAGGACCAGGTCGGCCTCGGCGGCGGCGCGCAGCCGGCCGGCGATGACGTCCCAGGACTTGAGGCGGTCGGAGAGGGAGATCGTCGCGTAGTCGTGGCCGAGCGGGGCGCCCGCGGCGGCGGCCGCGGCGTTGGCGGCGGTCACGCCCGGGAGGACCCGTACGGGGACGTCGGCGTACCGTTCCTCCGCCGCGACCTCCAGGACCGCCGTCGCCATCGCGAAGACGCCCGGGTCGCCGCCGGAGACGACCGCGACCCGCCGTCCGCGCCGGGCCAGGTCGAGGGCGAGCTCGGCGCGCTCGGACTCGACTTTGTTGTCGGACCCGTGCCGCCGCTGCCCGGGCCGCAGCACCGGCACCCGGTCGAGGTAGGTGGTGTAGCCGACGAGGTCGTCGGCGTGCACGAGCGCGCCGCGCGACTCGGGGGTGAGCCAGGGGGCGCCCGCCGGACCGGTGCCGACCACGACGACCTCGCCCCGGTCCCGTACCGGCGGCTGCTCGTCGATCCGTGAGGGCAGCACGGCGACGGAGAAGTACGGGACGGACGCCGGGTCGACGTCCGCGAGGCGCTCGGTGCGCTCGCCCGCCATGAACGCCCGTTCCACGTACCGGGCGTCGTCGAGCCGCCCGGCCCGCTCCAGGGCGCGGCGCACGGTGGGGAAGGTGCGGCCGAGCTTCATCACGACGGCCGAGTCGGCGCCCGCGAGGCGCGCGGTCAGCTCGTCCTCCGACAGGGTGCCGGGGATGATCGTCAGGGTCTCCTCGGCCTCGCACAGCGGCTCGCCGAGCCGGGCGGCGGCGGCGCTCACGGAGGTGACGCCGGGGATGACCGTGGTGTCGTAACGGTCCGCGAGCCGCTTGTGCATGTGCTGGTACGAGCCGTAGAACAGCGGGTCGCCCTCGGCGAGGACGGCGACCGTGCGGCCGGCGTCGAGGTGCGCGGCGAGGCGGGCCGCGGCCTCCTCGTAGAAGTCGTCGAGCGCGCCGCGGTAGCCGCCGGGGTGGTCGGTGGTCTCCACGGTGAGCGGGTACATCAGCCGCTCCTCGACGTGGTCGGGGCGCAGGTGCGGGGCGGCGATGGAACGGGCGATGGAACGGCCGTGCCGGGCCGAGTGGTACGCGACCACGTCGGCCTCCGCGATGGCCTTCACCGCCGCGAGCGTCAGCAGGTCGGGGTCGCCGGGGCCGAGCCCGACCCCGTACAGCTTGCCGGGAGCGACGGGGTGCCGGGGAGCGCTCATGCCTGGATCTCCGCTTCGTGCGCGAGGGCGTTGAGGGCGGCGGCCGTCATGGCGCTGCCGCCGCGCCGGCCCCGTACCACCAGGTAGTCGAGGCCGAGTTCGTTGGCGGCGAGGGCGTCCTTGGACTCCGCGGCGCCGATGAAGCCGACCGGGATGCCGAGCACGGCGGCGGGCTTCCCGGCGCCGTTCGCGACCATCTCCAGGAGGTGGAAGAGGGCGGTGGGCGCGTTGCCGACGGCGACGACCGCCCCTTCCAGGCGGTCCCGCCACAGCTCCAGGGCGGCGGCGGAACGCGTGGTGCCGAGTTCGGCGGCGAGGGCGGGCACGGCCGGGTCGGACAGACCGCACAGCACCTCGTTGCCGGCGGGCAGCCGCTTGCGGGTGACCCCGCTGGCGACCATCTGCGCGTCGCACAGGATGGGCGCCCCGGCGCGCAGCGCGGCGCGCGCGGCGGCGACCACGCCGGGCGAGTAGGCGAGGTCACGGACGAGGTCGGTCATGCCGCAGGCGTGGATCATGCGGACGGCGACCGTGGCGAGGTCGTCGGGCAGGCCCGCGAGATCCGCCGCGGCCTCGGCCCGGATCGTGGCGAAGGAGCGGCGGTAGATCTCCGCGCCGTCCTTCTCGTACTCGAACATCGTGGTGTTCTCGCTCATCTCGTAGGGAGGGCGCGGGCCGTGGCGACCGCGTCGGGCAGGGAGGTACGGGGGGTGGGGGCGCCGTCCACCAGGTACGCGCCGTCCCCGGTGGCGAGGACGTCGACCCAGGTGCCGTGCGGGTGCCCGCAGCGCCGGGCGCAGCCGGCGACGTGCACGGGAAGGCCGTCGGGGGGTGCGGGAAGGAGCCGGCCGGCGTCCGTCCGTACGTCGGCCAGGGACTTGGCGCAGCCGGGCAGTCCGGTGCAGGCGGTGACCCCGGCGCCGGGGGCGTCGGGGCGGGTGATCAGGCCGTACGAGGCGAGGCGCGCGAGCCGGCCGGCCTGAGCCTCGGTCGCGGACCCGGACCCGGACCCGGCCGTACCGGACACGGCCGTCCCGGATCCGGCCGTACCGGACACGGCCTCGGTCCCGGACACGCCCCCCGCCTCGGTCACGACCACCACCCCGCGCCACGGCGTCAGCCGGACCTCCGCCGCGGGCGACAGCGCCCGCAGCCGGGCTGCGGTCAGCCGGCCGAGCGGGGCGAGGACGGACAGGGCGCGCGGGCCGAGCGGGCCGGGCGCGGGCGGGGTGCCGAGGGGGAGCGGAGGCGGTACGGGGACGGGCTGCCCGCCCGTACCGCTCAGGTCGACCGCCCCTTCCGCCCCGGCGGGCCCGGCCGGCAGTTCGCGGACCCGCCAGGCCCCGTTGCCCGCCGCCGACGCGGCGTCGAGGAAGGCGAGGGCGGCGGCGAGCGCGGCCTGGGGCGCGTCGGCGGCGGTGATCCGCCGCGCCTGTCCGCCGACCCGGAGCAGGGCGGAATCGCCGCCCGGTTCTGCGATCAAGGTCACATCGCCGCCGAGTCCGGCGACATCGCCGCGCCCGTCGTCCAGAACGAACAGGAACCGTCCCGAAAGGGACGCGGCACGGGGCTCCGCGCAGAGCAGTCCGTCCAGTTC
Organism: Streptomyces laurentii; assembly: GCF_040635425.1. Classification (NCBI taxonomy): domain Bacteria; kingdom Bacillati; phylum Actinomycetota; class Actinomycetes; order Kitasatosporales; family Streptomycetaceae; genus Streptomyces; species Streptomyces laurentii. Next base: position 5,408 of record NZ_JBEYHT010000077.1, read on the forward strand.
ACGGGCCCAGGTGTGCACGTCGGCGTGGCCGTGTCCGTCGAGTCCGGCGGCCGGCGAGGCGACGAGGTTGCGCACCCGCTCGTGGGTCGGCGAGGGGAGCAGCCCGCCGCGTCCGAGACGGTCGGCGAGGACGGCTCCGCAGCCGTCCGGCAGACCGCGCAGCTCGACGTTTCCACGCGAGGTGATGCTCACGGCACCGTCCCCCAGCGACTCGGAAACGGAAGCGAGCAACTCGACTTGATGTTCCGTCAACTGCCCTGCTGGCAAGCGGAGTCGGGCGAGGAAACCATCGGCGGCGGCGTGCAACCGGAGCGCCCCGGGGCACGCGTCGCCACGGTCCCGTATGAGAGGTTCGCCCCGTTCAGGCGAGGTGTCGGGAGTGGGCGGCATGGCGGCGAGCATACCGACGAGCGATGGTCCGGCGACCGGGGGTGACGGGCGGCCCTCTCCCGCCGGCGGACGGCACGTTCTAGGATGCAGACCGGCATGGGGTCCCAGGACCCCGGGGAGGAAGCCCGGTGAGATTCCGGCGCGGTCCCGCCACTGTGAGCCGGCCCCGAGCCTCGGGTGTCCGGTGAGTCAGGAACTCCCGCCGTCCAACGACCACCCGGGGCGCGGACACCCCGAGGAAGGGCCCGAGCCTCGCCATGCTCGTTCTGCTGTCGCACTCCGACACCGACCTGCTCAGCGCCCGTGCGGCGAACGCCGCCGCCTCCTCCTCGGCGACGGACGCGGACACCGGCGGGACCGCCCCGGTCCCGTACCGCTTCGCGAACCCGTCCCGCCTCCCGCTCGGTGACCTCCCCGCGCTCCTCGACGGCGCCGGCCTGGTCGTCGTCCGCCTCCTCGGCGGGCTCCGCTCCTGGCAGGAGGGCCTCGACGCGGTCCTCGCCACCGGAAAGCCGATGGTCGTGCTGAGCGGCGAACAGGCCCCGGACGCCCAGCTCATGGCGGCCTCCACGGTGCCGGTCGGCGTCGCCACCGAGGCCCACGCGTACCTGGCGCACGGCGGTCCGGCCAACCTCGCCCAGCTGGCCCGCTTCCTCTCCGACACGGTCCTGCTCACCGGCCACGGCTTCGAGGCCCCGGCACCGGCACCCTCCTGGGGCGCCCTCGACCGCACCCCGGCCGCACCCCGGGATCCGGCCGCCCCGGTCATCGCGGTGCTCTACTACCGCGCCCACCACATGAGCGGCAACACCGCCTTCGTCGGCGCCCTCTGCGACGCCATCGAGGACGCGGGCGGCCGGCCGAAGCCGCTGTACGTGGCCTCGCTGCGGGCCCCCGAACCCGAACTCCTCGCCGCGCTCGGCGACGCCGACGCGATCGTCACCACCGTCCTCGCCGCGGGCGGCACCCGGCCCGCCGAAGCGCAGGCCGGCGGGGACGAGGAGGCGTGGGACGCGGGCGCGCTCGCCGCGCTCGACGTGCCCATCCTCCAGGCGCTCTGCCTGACCGGCTCCCGGGCGGCCTGGGAGGAGAACGACGAGGGCCTGTCGCCGCTGGACTCCGCGAGCCAGATCGCCGTCCCGGAGTTCGACGGCCGCCTGATCACCGTCCCGTTCTCGTTCAAGGAGATCGACGAGGACGGTCTGCCCGCGTACGTGGCGGACGCCGAACGCGCCGCCCGGGTCGCGGGCATCGCCCTCCGGCACGCCCGGCTGCGGCACATCCCGAACGCGCGCAAGAAGGTGGCCCTGGTCCTCTCCGCGTACCCGACCAAGCACTCCCGGATCGGCAACGCGGTCGGCCTCGACACCCCCGCCTCCGCCGTCGCGCTGCTGCGCCGGCTGATCGCCGAGGGGTACGACTTCGGGCCGGCCGAGGACATCCCGGGGCTGGTCTCCGGCGACGGCGACGAGCTGATCCGCGCGCTGATCGACGCGGGCGGCCACGACCAGGACTGGCTGACGGAGGAGCAGCTGGCCGCGAACCCGGTGCGGATCCCGGCCGCCGACTACCGCCGCTGGTACGCGGCGCTGCCGGCCGAACTGCGTGCCGGGGTGGAGGAGCACTGGGGCCCGGCGCCGGGCGAGATGTTCCTGGACCGCTCCCGCAACCCCGAGGGCGACATCGTGCTCGCCGCGCTGCGGCGCGGCAATCTGCTCATCCTCATCCAGCCGCCGCGCGGCTTCGGCGAGAACCCGATCGCGATCTACCACGACCCCGATCTGCCGCCCTCGCACCACTACCTCGCCGCCTACCGCTGGATCGCGGCGCGCGCCGACGACCACGGCTTCGGCGCCGACGCGATGATCCACCTCGGCAAGCACGGCAACCTGGAGTGGCTGCCCGGCAAGAACGCCGGCCTGTCCGCCGCCTGCGGTCCGGACGCGGCGCTCGGCGACCTGCCGCTGGTGTACCCGTTCCTGGTCAACGACCCGGGCGAGGGCACCCAGGCCAAGCGCCGCGCACACGCCACCCTCGTCGACCACCTCGTGCCGCCGATGGCCCGCGCCGACAGCTACGGCGACATCGCCCGCCTGGAGCAACTCCTCGACGAGTACGCCCAGATCAGCAGCATGGACCCGGCGAAGCTGCCCGCGATCCGCGCCCAGATCTGGACGCTGATCCAGGCCGCGAAGCTCGACCACGACCTGGGTCTCGCCGACCGCCCGGACGACGACGGCTTCGACGACTTCCTGCTGCACGTCGACGGCTGGCTGTGCGAGGTCAAGGACGCGCAGATCCGTGACGGCCTGCACGTCCTCGGCGGCGCGCCGACCGGGCCCGAGCGGGTCAACCTCGTCCTCTCCATCCTGCGCGCCCGCCAGATCTGGGGCGGTACGCAGGCGCTGCCCGGGCTGCGCGAGGCGCTCGGCCTGGACGAGTCGGCCACCGACCGGGCCCGTACCGACGACATCGAGGCGCGCGCCCGGCAGGTCGTCGAGGCCATGGAGGCCGCCGGCTGGTCGACCGAGGCGATCAGCCAGGCGGCCCGACTCGGCCTGGGGCAGCCGCCGATGGGCGGCGACTGGTACGCGCGACAGCTGGCACGGGTCTCGGAGGTGCTGCGCTTCGCCTGCGAGCAGGTCGTGCCCCGGCTGGCCGGCACCACCGACGAACTCACCCATGCCGTCCACGCGTTGAACGGCGGCTTCGTGCCCGCCGGCCCGTCCGGCTCACCGCTGCGCGGTCTGGTCAACGTGCTGCCGACCGGCCGCAACTTCTACTCCGTCGACCCCAAGGCCGTACCGTCCCGGCTCGCCTGGGAGACCGGCCAGGCCCTCGCCGACTCCCTCCTCACCCGCTACCGCGACGACAACGGCGACTGGCCCACCTCGGTCGGCCTGTCCCTGTGGGGTACGAGCGCGATGCGCACGGCGGGCGACGACGTCGCCGAGGCGCTGGCGCTGCTCGGCGTCCGGCCACTGTGGGACGACGCCTCGCGCCGCGTCCGCGGCCTGGAGCCGATCCCGCTCGCCGAGCTGGGCCGGCCCCGCGTCGACGTGACGCTGCGCATCTCCGGCTTCTTCCGCGACGCGTTCCCGCACGTCATCGGGCTGCTCGACGACGCCGTCCGGCTCGTCGCCGGCCTTGAGGACGAGTCCGCCGAGGACAACCACGTCCGCGCCCACGCCCAGGCCGACCTGGCCGAGCACGGCGACGAACGGCGCGCCACCACCCGTATCTTCGGCTCCCGGCCCGGCACCTACGGCGCGGGACTGCTCCAGCTCATCGACTCCCGCGACTGGCGCACCGACGCCGACCTCGCCGAGGTGTACACGGTGTGGGGCGGCTACGCGTACGGGCGCGGGCTCGAAGGCCGCCCGGCGCGCGCCGAGATGGAGACGGCGTACAAGCGCATCGCCGTCGCGGCGAAGAACACGGACACACGCGAGCACGACATCGCCGACTCCGACGACTACTTCCAGTACCACGGCGGCATGGTGGCGACGGTGCGCGCGCTGCGCGGCACGGCCCCAGAGGCGTACATCGGCGACTCCACCCGCCCGGAGACCGTCCGCACCCGCACCCTCGTCGAGGAGACCTCCCGGGTCTTCCGCGCCCGTGTGGTCAACCCGCGCTGGATCGCGGCCATGCGGCGGCACGGCTACAAGGGCGCCTTCGAACTGGCGGCGACGGTCGACTACCTCTTCGGATACGACGCGACGACGGGCGTCGTCGCCGACTGGATGTACGACAAGCTGACGCAGGAGTACGTCCTCGACCCGGAGAACCGGGCCTTCCTCCAGGAGGCCAACCCGTGGGCGCTGCACGGCATCGCGGAGCGGCTGCTCGAAGCGGAGTCGCGCGGGATGTGGGAGAAGCCGGACCCGGAGACGCTGGCCGCGCTGCGGCGGGTGTTCCTGGAGACCGAGGGCGACCTGGAGGACGGCCAGGAGTCCTGACCGGACGGGCGAGCGGGTGGCCGACCGGGACGGCCGGCCACCGGGTTACGATCCCCGCCGCATAACCGACGTGCGCACGACAGGTGGGGGTGGTGGGCATGCGTGCCCGTGGAACGGTGACGGCCGCGGTGGTCCTGGCGCTGGGGCTGGCCTTGGGAGCCTGCTCGGGCCAGAGCGGCGACGGCGGCCACAAGGGCGGTACGAAGCGGAAGCCGGGCGCCCCGGCCTCGGCGCCCGCCACCACCGGGGCCCCGGCGCCCTCGACTCCGCCCGCCGCCTCGGACGAGCCCGTCCCGGACGAGGAGGACGCGGCGGAGATCCCGGCGCCGGACGACGACGCGGACACGGACACGGACGTGAACAAGCCGCGCCGGGCGCCGACGGGCGGGTCCGGGTCCGGGTCGAAGCAGTCGCCGAAGCAGTACCGCCCCGTCACGAAGCAAAAGCGCTGACGACGGGGGCGAGTTCAAGGCGCCGGCCCCGGAAACCGGCGCGCAGCCGGCGGTCGTGGCTGACCACCACGAGCGTGCCCGGGTAGGCGGCGAGCGCCGCGTCCATCTCCTCCACCAGACCTGGGGACAGATGGTTCGTCGGCTCGTCGAGGAGCAGCAGGTCGACCGGGCGGGTCACCAGGCGGGCCAGCTCCAGCTTGCGCCGCTGCCCGGCGGACAGCAGCCGGACCGGGACGGCGAGGTCGCGGGCGGTGAACAGGCCGAGCGCGAGCAGTTCGTCCTCCCGTCCCGCGCCGAAGGCCGCCGCCAGCGGGCGCGGGTCGGCGGCACCGGCGGTGTCCTGCCGGAGCAGCCCGACCCGGGACCGTTCGGGTGCGCTCACCGTCCCGCTGTCCGGGGCGAGTTCGCCAGCGAGCACGGCCAACAGGGTGGACTTTCCCGCCCCGTTGGGGCCGGTGACCAGAAGCCGTTCGCCGGGGTCGAGGCGCAGCGCGTCGAGCCGGAGCCGTCCGCCGACCCGAACTCCCTTGAGATCGACGGCTGTCGAGGCCCGGTCGGCGGCGACACGGGCGGTGAAGCGGGCGATGAAGCGCAGCGGATCCGGGGGCCGGGGCACCGTCCGCTCGTCGAGTTCCCGCAGCCGGGTCCGGGCGGCGCGGATCCGGCTCATCGCCCCGTGCGTCCGTGACCGGGCCCGGAACGCCCCGGCGCCGCTGAAGGCGCTCGGCCCCTTGCGGGGGATGGCGGCGAGCCGTCCGGTGTTGCGGTCGGCGAGGGCCGCGTTGCGTTCCCGTTCGGTCCGCCATTCCTCGTACGCCACCTCGCGGCGGGCCCGGTCGGCGGCCCGCCCGGCGAGGTAGCCCGTATAGCCGTTGCCGTAGCGGCGTACCGTCCGGGTCTCGTGGTCGACCTCCAGGATCGCGGTGGTGACCCGGTCGAGGAAGGCCCGGTCGTGGGTGACGGCGACGACCGTGCCCCGGTGCCCGCGCAGCCGTTCCTCCAGCCAGGCCACGGCCTCGTCGTCGAGGTCGTTGGTCGGCTCGTCGAGGAGCAGCAGCTCCGGGTCGGCGGCGAGCGTCGCGGCGAGCGCGAGCCGGGAGCGAAGGCCGCCGGAGAGGGTGGCCGACGGCCGGGCCCGGTCGAGGGGTTCGCGCGCGCCGAGCCGCCGGAGCACGGTGTCGACGCGCCGGTCGGCGTCCGCGCCGCCGCGCGCCTCGTAGGCGGCGGTCAGGACGGCGTACGCGTCGAGTTCGCCGTCCGCGGCCCGGTCACCGGCCGCCGCCAGCGCGGCCTCCGCCGCCCGGATGCGCGCCTCCAACTCCCGTATCTCCGCGAGCGCGTGGTCGATCAGGTCCCCGACGGTGGCGGTCCCGGGGGCGTCGGCGCCGCCGGGCGGCTCCAGGGTCTGCGGGAGGTGGCCGAGACCGCCGGGGGACTCGACGGTGACGGTGCCGTGGACGGGCGTCTCCCGGCCCGCGAGCAGCCGCAGCAGGGTGGACTTGCCGGCTCCGTTGTCCCCGACGACGCCGACGCGTTCGCCGGCACGGACGGAGAGGGAGACACGGTCGAGGACGAGCCGGTGATGTGCGTACCGGTCGTCGTAGCGCTGGGTGACATCGGTGAGCTGGACGCGGAACAGGGCGGCCTCCGGGGCTGGGCGACAAGGACGAGGTCATGACGACCACAACGTAACGAGACGTCTCGTCTCGCTTGCGCCGCCCACCGTACGCCCGCCCCCGGCGCCCCGCAAGGGGGATAAAGGGGCTTGGCAACGCGCATTGTTCTAGTAGAGTGCTAACAACTAGACCAAGGGAGGGTCTCGTGAACCGTCTCCGCCTTCGCGCGTTCGCCGCCATACCGTTCGTGCTCGCGCTCGCCGTCCATCTGTCGCTGCTCGCCACCTGGTACGACCGCCTGCCGGACCCGCTGGCCACCCACTTCTCCGGCGCCGACGGCCGCCCCGACGGCTACACCGGCCTCGGCACGTCCGTCGCCGTCAGCACGGCCCTGCTGCTGGCCGCCGGCGTCTGCTGGGTCCTCTGGGTGCGGCGCGCCGCGCTCTGGGGCGCCTGGGCCACGGCCGGATTCACCGGCTCGCTGCTCGACCTGTTCCTGAAGAGCAACCTCGACGCCGCCGAGGCGTCCGAGGCCCGCTTCCCGCTCGCCATGATCAGCCTCGGCTTCGTCATCGGCGGCCTCGCCGCGCTCGTGGGCCTCGGTCTCACCCGCCTCGTCCCGAAGGACCCGGTACCGGAGACCGACCCCGACGCGGCGGCACGGATCGAACTGGGCACGCACGAGGTCGCGGGCTGGTCGCGCACCACCTCGTCCCTGTTCCTGACCGTGCTCGCGCTCGTCTTCACCGTCACCGGAATCGGCCTTCTCCTCCTCGCCCCCTGGCCGTTCGCCCTGCTCGGCCTGCTCGGCCTGGTCATCGGCGCCAGCGGCCTCGTCCTGGCCCGGGTCCGGGTGACCGTCGACCGGCACGGCCTGACCGTCACGTACACCGTGTTCCCCGCCTTCCGGACCCGCGTCCCGTTCGACGACATCACCGCGGTGACCGCTCGCGACATCAACCCACTGCGGGACTACGGCGGTTGGGGCTACCGGGTCCGGGTCCACGGCACCGCGGTCGTGCTGCACGCCGGCGAGGCGATCGTCGTACGGCGGGCGAGCGGCCGGGACTTCGCGGTGACCGTGCCGGACGCCGCCACCGGGGCCGCGCTCCTCAACACCCTCCGCGAGCGGACCGCTTCCGACGCCGCCGACGCGCCCGGTGAGAGGATCTGAGCGTGCTCTTCCGGGTCGACTCCACCTCCGCCGTACCCCTCGGCGACCAGATCGCCGCCTGCGTGCGCGGTGCCCTCGCCGACGGCAGCGCCGAACCCGGCGAACGCCTGCCCGCCGCCCGCGAACTCGCCGACTCCCTCGGCGTGAACGTCCATACGGTGCTGCGCGGTTACCAGCGACTGCGCGAGGAGGGCCTGATCGAGCTGCGCCGGGGCCGCGGCGCCGTGATCATGCCGGGCGCCCAGGCCCCGGACCGGGCGCACCTCGTCGAGCGGCTGCACGCCCTGGTCGGCGAGGCCCGCCGGCTGGGCGTGACGGACGACGAGTTCCTGGAACTCACCCGTACCAGCCTGAGCTGATCACCCAGGCCGGCCGGGCCGGCCACGCGTCACCCCACCGGCGTGTCCAGCCGGAGGTTCCAGCGTCCGGCGCGGCCGCTCAACGACGTACGGGACAACGGGCGTACGTCGAGGCGCCAGAAGGTCTCCTCGGGCGCGCCGAGCGCGTACGCGACGGCCGCGCGGATCACGTCGGGCTCGGCGACCGCCCACCTCTCCACACCGTCCGCCGAGCCCTCCAGGGACTCCATCCACCCCGCCACCCGGGCCCGCAGCTCCCGCAGCGACTCACCGCCGTGCGGGGCGGCGCCCGGGTCGCCGAGCCAGGCGGCCACCGCCTCCGGTTCGGCGGCGGTCACCTCGTCGAGCCGGCGGCCCCGCCAGCGCCCCATCGCGCACCCGGCGAGCGCCGGCTCCTCCGCGTACGTCTCCAGGCCGAGCGCGGCGGCCGTCGCCCGGCACCGCCCGGACGGCGAACAGACCACCCGCACCCGCGGCCCGGGGCACACCGGCCGCCGCTCCGCCTCCACCGGCCCCGCGTCGTCGAACCGGGCCTCGCGCAGCGCCGCGTTCAGGGCCGGGGCGATCAGCGTGAGTCGTGTCGTCATGGTGATCCATCCCTCAACGGCCGGAAGCGGGCCGGGAGTTCGGCACTCTTGGCGCAGCGTGTCCGGCGCGGTACCGTCGGTTGACATTTCCATAGATCGACGACGGCGAGACGGAAGTCCGGTGGGAATCCGGCACGGTCGCGCCACTGTGTGCCGCTCCCGGTCCACGCATCCGGTACCCCTACCGCGTGCCCGGCGGCGGCGAGTCAGACCTGACGCCGTCGTCGCGCACCACCGTATGGGACGCGAGTTCCCGAGGAGGTTCCACCATGGCCGAGGCCATCGCGGCGTCCGCCGCCGTACCGACCACCCCCGCCGTCACCGTTCCGGTGTCCCTGCCGGTCCGTTCCGTGCTGCCCTGGGCACTGTTCGGCGGTCTGCTGATGCTCGTCGCGCTCTACTTCGTCGGTGCCGAACAGGGCGCCCTGTCCGTCTTCGCGGGCAGCGACGTGCACGAGTGGGTGCACGACGGGCGTCATCTGCTCGGATTCCCCTGCCACTGAGGGGACGTCGCATCCATGTCGTCCCCTTCCACTCCCGACGGCCGGGCCCCGCTGGGCTCTCTCGTCGGGAAACTGCTGGTCCGCGGCATGCTCGCGGGCCTGATCGCCGGACTGTTCGCCTTCGCCGTGGCCTACGTCGCCGGTGAACCGTCCGTCGACGCCTCCATCGCGGTCGAGGAGGCCGGCGCCGCGGCGGAACACGCCGCGGGCCACGGATCCGCGGCTCCCCCGGCCACCGGTCACGAGGCCGGAGGGCACGAGGCCGGAGGGCACGAGGCCGGAGGGCACGAGGCCGGAGGGCACGAGGAGGAGGAGATCGTCAGCCGGGACCTCCAGTCCACGGCGGGTCTCGCCACCGGTGTCCTCGTCTACGGCGTCGCCCTCGGCGGCATCGCGTCCCTCGCGTTCTGTTTCGTGCTGGGACGGGTGGGCCGCTTCGGTCCGAGGGCCACCGCGGCGCTCGTCGCGGCGGCGGCCTTCACCACGGTCACCCTGGTGCCGTATCTGAAGTACCCGGCGACCCCACCGGCCGTCGGCAATCCGGACACCATCGGGCAGCGCACCTCGCTGTACTTCCTGATGATCCTGCTGAGCGTGCTGCTCGGCATCGCCGCCGTCGTCGCGGGCCGCCGGCTCGCCCCGCGCCTCGGCAACTGGAACGCGACGGTCGTCGCGGGCGCGGGCTTCGTCGCCGCGGTCGCGGTGGCCTGCGTGTTCCTGCCCGGCAACGGGGATTCCGTGCGACCGGGGTTCCCCGCGGCCGTGTTGTGGGAGTTCCGGCTCGCGAGCCTCGGCGTCCAGGCGGCACTGTGGGTGGCGTTCGCGCTCGCCTTCGGCCCGCTCGCCGAGCGGCTGCTGGCACCACCGGCCGCCCGTACCGCGGACCCGGCCCGCACCCCGGCCCCCGTGGCCTGAGCAGCGCGACGGCCCCGGGCCCGTACACCGTAAGGGGTACGGGCCCGGGGCCGTCGTGTCGTCGGCTGCCGGGGAATCAGCGCCAGTCGATGCGCTTGCGGACCGCGCGGGCGGCCTTCCAGCCGAAGCTGAAGGCGTACGCGGACAGGGCGGACGGCGCCTGCTTCAGCTGGAGCACCAGCTCGGTGTCGCGGGGGCCGACGCGCACCGTGTGCGGCTTGCGGGACGCGGCTCCGGGCAGCGTGACGGCGTGCTCGTCGGCCCGCTTGCTGACCTTGCCGCCGAGCGCGGAACCGAGACCGCCCTCGGCCGACAGGCGGCCCGCCGTACAGCGCAGCGAGACGTGCCAGTCGCCCTGGCCCAGCGCGGCTCCGCCGTCGGCGGTGCCGAGGTCGACGGAGGTCCGGAAGCAGGCCCGGCCGTAGTCGTACGTCTCCTTGCCGCGGCTGACCGTCATATGCGGCGACGGCACGTGCTCGACGGGGAAGACGAGCCTCCGGCCGGAGCCGGCCTGCGTGAGGACGACCTCGGTGACCAGGTCCCGCGTGTCGACCTGGTCGATGTACGCGTACCCCTCCAGGTCGAGAACGGTGCCGCGCCAGGCGAGCTTGTCGACGCGACGGCGCGGGCTGGCGCCGATCACCGAGCCGGTGATCTCGCACAGTTCCTCGTACTCCGGGGAGTCGGCGGCCGGGAACGGCGGCGCGGCATATGCCTTGGCGCCGCGCACCACGGTCTTGCCGGGCCGGCCCGCCAGCTGCCAGGCGACGACCTCGGCGAGCTCGTCGGTGAGGCCCTCGCGCAGGCAGTGCGCGACGAGCTTCTCGTTGACCGGCATCTTGGCCATGATCGCGGGGTTGATCCAGCGCTCCGCGTACGGACGCGCCAGCTCCACCAGCCGCTGCCGCTCCTCGGCGTCCGCGTCCACGAACCGCTTGTCGAAGCGGTCGACCATCTCGGCCTTCACATGCCGGCCGACCAGGTGGTCGCGCAGCTTGCCGGGCTCGGTGAGACCGGTGATGAGCGTGACCATCTCGTCGGCCTGCTCCAGGCCGATGCCGAAGTCGATGCCGTTCGCGGTGATGTTGCCCTCGTCCGCCCGGCGGACGACGTAGTAGCAGTCGTAGTCGCCGACGATCGAGATGACCTTGCTGTGGAGGTACGCCTGCGCCACGAAGTACTGGTCCTCGCGGATCCGCATGTGCTCCGGGAAGCGGATCTCGTGCTTCTCCACCATGTCGCGGCGGAACAGCTTGAAGGGCATCAGCGTGTAGTAGAGGAGGCCCTTGGACAGATCGGCCTTGTCGACGTTCTTCGCGAAGACCGCCTTGGGCACCCGGCGCCGGACGCCGACCAGCTTGGCGAGCACGGTGTCCGAGCCGTTCTTCTCGGCCATCGCGACCAGCCGCTCCAGGGCCTCGGGCCCCAGGCAGTCGTCGCCGTCGACGAAGAAGACGTACGTGCCGGTCGCGTGCTCCAGGCCCACGTTCCGCGGCCGGCTCGGGCCGCCGGACGCCTCCTGGTGGACGACCTTCATGATCCCGGGATGCGCCTTGGCCCACGCGTCCAGCACCTCGCCGCTGCCGTCGGTGCTGCCGTCATTGACCGCCACGACCTCGATCGCGTCGAGGCCGAGCGTCTGCTGCTCGATGGACTGGAGGGTCAGTTCCAGATACGGCATCGAGTTGTAGACGGGAATGACGAGCGAGACCGTCGGCGTGCGCGGGTCATTCATCTGTCCGATCCCCCAGTAGTGCAGATTTTGAAAAAGCTGATCCCGACGGCGCATCGTATCGCCCGGACGGGGTAGACGAGGTCGCCACACCCTCCGTCCGAACACTCCGCGTGGCCGTGGCGCGCCTCTTCGTAGCACCCCTCCGGTACGCGTGTGCCCGTCAAACGGTCTCCCGGGGAGAGAGAACCGCGAGGGAACCGCAAGAGAAGACGGGACAAACGCCGCCGCGGTTGGCTCCGGTCCCAGGAAAATCAAGGGCCCCGCGCACGCCCCGGCCACGCCTCCGTACGCGCGCCGCCCGCGCGCTCGGCCACCCGCTCGAAGGGGTATCCGGCCGACGTGCGGGGGGACCGGCACGAACCTACGCTGGCGGGGGCGGCCCGCCCCGCGCGTCCGCCACGAGCCAGGCGCCCCAGCCGGGCGTTCCAAGGAGGCAGCCATGTCGACGCGAGGCAACAAGCGCCGTGCGCGCAAGAAGAAGAAGGCCAACCACGGCAAGCGGCCCAACACCTGAGCCGCTCGCCATGGGCGTCCGGGACCGGACCGGGCCTCTCGGCAGATGTGACGGTCCCGGGCCGGTCAGCAGGTGTGGCGGTCCCGGGCCGGGTCGTACAGGTGGCTGTCGCGGAACTCCGAGGCGGCCAGCGTGCGCCCCACGATGATGACGGCGGTCTTGGTGATCCCGGCCGCCTCCACCTGCTGCGCGATGTCCTCCAGGGTGCCGCGCAGCACGATCTCGTCCGGCCTGCTGGCCATCGCGACGACGGCGGCGGGGCAGTCGGCGCCGTAGTGCGGGACGAGTTCGGCGACGATCCGCTCGGCGTACCGCGCGCCGAGGTGCAGCACGAGCAGCGCGCCGCTGCGGCCGAGGGTGGCCAGGTCCTCGCCCTCGGGCATGGCCGTGGCCTGCTGGGCGACGCGGGTGAGGATCACGGTCTGGCCGACGGTCGGCACGGTCAGTTCCCGCTTGAGCGCCGCGGCGGCGGCCGCGAAGGCCGGGACCCCGGGCACGACCTCGTACGGGATGCCGGCCGCGTCCAGGCGGCGCATCTGCTCGGCCATGGCGCTGAAGACCGACGGGTCGCCGGAGTGCAGCCGGGCCACGTCCCGGCCGGCCGCGTGGGCGGCGGCCATCTCGGCGACGATCTGGTCGAGGTCCATCCGCGCGGTGTCGACGAGCCGGGCGTCCGGCGGGCACTCGGCGAGCAGTTCGCGCGGCACGAGCGAGCCCGCGTACAGGCACACGTCGCTCTTCGCGAGGATCCGCGCGCCGCGCACGGTGATGAGGTCGGCGGCGCCGGGACCCGCGCCGATGAAGTGGACGGTCATGGTGCTGGGGAACCCTTCGTTACGGACCACTGGGTGACGGGCATCGCCTGGCGCCAGCCGGTGAAGCCGCCGACGGGCACGGCCGCGGCGACCGCGAGCCGGACCAGTTCGCCGCCGCGGCGGCGGTAGTGGTCGGCGAGCAGCGCCTCGGACTCCAGCGTGACGGTGTTGGCGACGAGCCGGCCGCCCGCCGGGAGCGCGTCCCAGCAGGCGTCGAGCAGGCCGGGGGCGGTGAGCCCGCCGCCGATGAAGACCGCGTCGGGGACGGGCAGCCCGTCGAGCGACGCGGGCGCGGGGCCGGTGACGACCCGCAGCGCGGGGACGCCGAGGGCGGCCGCGTTGCGGGTGATGCGGGCGGCGCGTTCGGGTGACTTCTCGACGGCGACCGCCCGGCAGGAGCGGTGGGCCCGCATCCATTCGATGCCGATGGAGCCGGAGCCGCCGCCGACGTCCCAGAGCAGTTCGCCGGGCGCGGGCGCGAGGGCGGCGAGCGTGGCGGCCCGCACGTACCGCTTGGTGAGCTGTCCGTCGTGGTCGTACGCGTCGTCCGGCAGCCCCGGTACGGCGCCGAGCCGCACCGTGTCCGGGTCGCGGACGCAGTCGAGGGCGAGGACGTGCAGCGCGTCCACGCGCGCGTACGGCCAGTCGGCGGCGCTGCCGTCGAGCATCCGCTCGCCGGGACCGCCGAGCTGTTCCAGGACCCGGATCCGGGTGTCGCGCCAGCCGCGCTCGCGCAGCAGCCCGGCGACCCGCGCGGGGCTCTCGGGGCCCTCTCCGAGGACCAGCAGCCGCCGTCCGTCGTGCAGGGCGGCGGTGAGCGCGTCGAGGGGCCTGGCGACCAGGGAGACGGTCTCGGTGGCCTCCAGGGGCCAGCCGAGCCGGGCGCAGGCGTACGAGACGGACGACGGGTGCGGCCGGACGTCGAGGCGGCCGGGGCCGAGCAGCTCGGCGAGGGTGCGGCCGATGCCGTAGAAGAGCGGGTCGCCGCTGGCGAGGACCGCGATCCGGCGCCCCTCGCGCGCGTGGGCGCCGATCAGGCCGGGGACGGCGGGGCGCAGCGGGCTGGGCCAGGGGACGCGCTCGCCGGAACAGTCGGCGGCGGGCAGCAGGTCGAGCTGGCGGGGGCCGCCGATCAGCACGTCGGCGGCGCGCAGCACGCGGCGCGAGGCGGCGGGCAGGCCGTCCCAGCCGTCGGCACCGATCCCGACGACGGCGACGGGCTCGGCCTCGGCGGCCTTCACCGCGGACAGGGGCGCTGTCACCGGCGGCGCGTCGGATGCGGCGTCCGGCGCCGGTATCTCAGCGTTCACGTCGGCGACTCTACGTGAGCCCCGCACCCCGGCACACGCCCCCTTCGCACCCCTGGCGCACGCTGCCCACCGGGCCGACCCGGGCAGACATCGGGCGGGCGCCGGGCGGGCGCTACTTCGAAGCGTTGCCTCCGACCCAGAACAGCAGGGAGACGAACCCCAGGAAGAGGTGGGTGGCGAATACGTACACGAAGACGCGGAGCATCACGCCCCGCTCCTTCCAGCGTTCCAGGTCCTTGGCCATGGGCTCAGGGTACGACCGGGGGAATAGGGCCGAAGGGCGCACGGTTGAGCGGGATGGTTTAAGCTTCAACCAAAAGCCTCGAGAACTTCCAGGCACACGAAAGGCGAGAGGTGAGCGCGATGCAGTTCGGGATCTTCACCGTCGGCGACGTCACGACCGACCCCACCACCGGCCGTACCCCCACCGAGCACGAGCGGATCAAGGACACGGTCGCCATCGCGCTCAAGGCCGAGGAGGTCGGGCTGGACGTCTTCGCGACCGGCGAGCACCACAACCCGCCGTTCGTGCCGTCGTCCCCCACCACCCTGCTCGGGCACATCGCCGCGCGCACCGAGAACCTGATCCTGTCCACGTCCACGACGCTGATCACCACCAACGACCCGGTGAAGATCGCCGAGGACTACGCGACCCTGCAGCACCTCGCCGACGGCCGCGTCGACCTGATGATGGGCCGCGGCAACACCGGCCCGGTCTACCCGTGGTTCGGCCAGGACATCCGCCAGGGCATCCCGCTCGCCATCGAGCACTACTCCCTGCTGCACAAGCTGTGGCGGGAGGACGTGGTCGACTGGGAGGGCAAGTTCCGCAGCGCGCTCCAGGGCTTCACGTCCACCCCGCGCCCGCTGGACGGCGTACCGCCGTTCGTGTGGCACGGCTCCATCCGCTCGCCCGAGATCGCCGAGCAGGCGGCCTACTACGGTGACGGCTTCTTCGCGAACCACATCTTCTGGCCCAAGCAGCACACCGAGAAGATGGTCCGCCTCTACCGACAGCGGTACGCCCACTACGGCCACGGCACCCCCGAGCAGGCCATCGTCGGCCTCGGCGGCCAGGTCTTCATCCGGAAGAACTCGCAGGACGCGGTACGGGAGTTCCGCCCGTACTTCGACAACGCGCCCGTGTACGGCCACGGCCCGTCCCTGGAGGAGTTCAGCCGCGAGACCCCGCTGACCGTCGGCTCGCCGCAGGAGATCATCGAGCGGACCCTGTCCTTCCGCGACTACGTCGGCGACTACCAGCGCCAGCTCTTCCTGCTCGACCACGCCGGACTGCCGACCAAGACGGTCCTGGAGCAGCTCGACATCCTCGGCGAGGAGGTCATCCCGGTGCTCCGCAAGGAGTTCGAGAGCCTGCGCCCGGCCGGCGTCCCGACGACCGCCCCGCTGCACCCCGCCGTCCAGCGGAAGTCCGACACACAGCAGCCCGTCACCCAGCAGCCCGTCACTCAGAAGCAGGAGGCATAACCAGCCATGCGTACCCTCAAGCTGGTCGCCGTCTCGGCCGGCCTCAGCAGCCCCTCCTCCACCCGGCTGCTCGCCGACCGGCTCCTCCAGGCCGCCCGTTACCGGCTCGCCGAGCAGGAGTACGCGGTCGAGGTCGAGGTGATCGAACTGCGCGACCTGGCCGTCGACATCGCGAAGAACTTCGTCACCGGCTTCCCCTCCGAAGCCCTGCGGACGGCGATCGACACGGTGACCGGCGCGGACGGGGTCATCACCGTGACCCCGGTCTTCACGGCCTCGTACAGCGGTCTGTTCAAGTCCTTCTTCGACCTGATCGACCCGGCCGCGCTGACCGGCGTCCCGGTCCTGATCGCCGCGACCGGCGGCACCGCCCGCCACTCGCTGGTCCTCGACCACGCCCTGCGCCCGCTCTTCGCCTACCTGCGCGCCGCCGTCGCGCCGACCGCCGTCTACGCGGCGTCGGAGGACTGGGGCTCGGGCGGCGACGAGTACACCGAGGGCCTGCCGGCCCGGATCACCCGGGCGGGCGTCGAGTTCGCGGAACTCGTCGCGGCCCGCCCGGACCGCGCGGACGAGGACGACGAGGTCGTCCCGTTCGAGAAGCAATTGGCCGATCTGCGGTTCGATTGATCGGTTTGTTACGTTGTCCGGGAAGCCCTCCGGGGCTCCCGACAACGAACGGAGTTCGGCGATGGCCGGCGGCAGGATCGTGGTGGGTGTGGACGGATCGGCGCCTTCGCTGAAGGCGCTGAAGTGGGCGGCGCGGCAGGCCGCCGCCACGGGGGACACCGTCCAGGCGGTGATCAGCTGGGAGTACCCGGCGTCCTGGGCGACGCTGATGCCGGGCGTGCCGCCGGAGTTCGACCCGGAGGGCCTGGCGGAGCAGATCCTCGACGAGACGGTGTCCAAGGCCCTGCCCCCGGACCAGGCGGCGGCCGTCACCCTCGCGGTCGTCGGCGGCAACCCCTCCCAGGCCCTCATCGACGCGGCCAAGGGCGCCGAACTCCTCGTGGTCGGCGACCGCGGCCGCAGCGGCTTCAAGGCCGCCGTCCTCGGCTCGGTCTCCTCGAACGTCTCCCAGCACGCCCCCTGCCCGGTCGTGGTGGTCCGGGGCACGGTCCCGGGCATCCCCGATGTCGACGAGACCGACGAGAAGTAGCCCTTCCCCGGGTCCTTCTTCTTCTCTTCCTTCCCTCGCCCCCTCCCCACCGGCGGAAAGCGGCCCACGACGGCACCCCCCCTCCCGCCTCCTCCTCCCGTCCAGCGGGCGAGGGGGCGGGCGGACGGCCGGCCCGCACCCGCAGCCCGCGCCCCCCTCACCCCGCGACCACGTCCCCCACGACGCACGCCACGTTGTCCGGCCCCCCGCACCCCCGCGCCGCCTCCACCACCGCGTCCGCCACCGCCTCCACCCCGCCGCCCCCACGCAGCGCCCGCGCGATCTCCCCCTCCGGCACCACCGCCGACACCCCGTCCGTGCACAGCAGCACCCGGTCCCCCGCCCTGACCTCCCGCACCCCGAAGTCCGGTTCCGGCGCCGCGTCCCCGCCGTCGAGGGCCTTGAGGAGGACGGCCCGGTCGGGCCGCTCCGCCGCCTCGGCCGGGTCGAGTTCGCCCGCGTCGACGAGCGCCTGGACCACGGTGTGGTCGCGGGTGAGCGGGGCGAGGACGCCGCCGCGCAGCAGGTAGGCGCGCGAGTCGCCGACGTGGGCGAGGGTGAGCCGGGTGCCGGTGAGCAGCGCGGCGGTCAGCGTGGTCCCGGAGCCCGCGTCCGAGCCCGAGGCCGAGCCCGAGCCCGCGTCCGCCCCGGCGACCCGCCGGTTCGCGTCCCGTACCCCGTCCTCCAGGGCGTTGAGCGCGTCCCCGGCCCGATCCCGCGGCCCCGCCACGGACGTCGGCGCGGCGACCGCCGCGACCGCCGCGCCCGAGGCCCGCTCCCCGTCGGCCCCGTACCCGTCGGCGACCGCGAGCAGGTGCGGACCGGCGTGCGCGGCGTCCTGTTGGACGGTGCGTACGAGCCCGCGGTCGAGCCGTACTGCGGCGACGAAGCGAAGCCCGCCGGAGAAGGCGGAAGTCGTGGTCATGTCGGTGTTCCCTCCGATGCGTTCGGCCAGAGAGGCGGCCAGGTCCCGCCGCGCCGCGGTCTGCGCCTCGACCTCGGCCCAGTACGCGCGGACGGCGCGGGCCGCGCCCGCCGTGTCCGTGGCGTACAGGGCGCAGACCCGGCCGGTGTCGGCGAGCGGCATCCCGATGCGCCGCAGCCAGCGGACGAGGCGGGCCTGTTCGACCTGGTCCCGCGTGTAGTAGCGGTAACCGGTGTACGGGTCGACGCGCGCGGGTGGCAGCAGCCCGGTCTCGTCGTAGCGGCGCAGCGCCTTGGCGGAGAGCCCGGATGCGCGGGCGAAGTCCCCGATCGTCAGCAGCATGCCCCCAGCCTCCCCGGCCCGACGGCCTCTCTGGGCCGGGCGTGCTCACCCGGCACCACCGAGCCTTGGCCTTCCCCCGGCGGGAAGGTCAAGGGCCCCCGCCAGACGCCGCTCATGGCCATGGCCACCGCCGCTGTGGCGGTGGCCATGGCCTACTCCGGATGTCGCGCCGGACGCACCCCGCGCACTCCGCGCACTCCGCGCACTCAGTAGGGCGCGGGATGCCCGGCCGCGTCCTCGTGCGTGTAGAAGAGATAGAACGCGGCGGAGGACACGCCGGCGCCCACGATCAGTCCGAGGATCACCGAGGCGTAGATGCTCGCGTCGGAGAGGCTGAAGAGGAAGCCGATCGCGCAGCCGGCGAACGCGCCCCAGGCGACCGCGCGCAGCTCGCGCCGCAGCAGGTGGCCGTAGTGGTGGAGGGCGTAGACGCCGACGGCGACCACGAGGCCGCTGACGACGCCGAGCCAGAACTGGCCCCAGCTCGGGGCGCCGCCCCGGCGGACGACGGTGGGGGCCCACAGACCGTAGGCGATGCCGAAGAGGACGGGGACGACCCAGCCCTTCGCGCCGCTGCTCGTCCGCTGCTCGTGCCGGACCGTGTGCCGGCCGACGGGTACCGCTGAGTGTGCGGCCATGGCGGAGACTCCTTTCCCGCGCCTTCTGCTGCATCCTCCAGCGCACACCTCACTCGAACGGCCCGCAAGTGGATCAGCCGGTTCCGCGCTCCTCACCCGAACGCACCAGTAAAAAATCCGATGGGCGAGCGACCGCTCCCACGATGGGGCCATGAGCCAGAACACCGCACCGCAGGCGCCGCGGACCCCGCCGCCTGCCTACGCTTCCCACTCCTCGGGCTGGGCCTCCGGTGGATCCCTCTTCGCCGGTGTCCTGATGCTGGTCACCGGCATCATCGACATCTTCGAGGGCATCGCCGGCATCGCCCACAACACCATGTACGCCCGCGTCGGCGACTACGTGTACCGGTTCAGCTTCACGACCTGGGGCTGGATCCACCTGATCCTCGGCATCCTCGTCGCGCTCACCGGTTTCGCGATCCTCAAACGGGCGGAGTCGGGCCGGATCGCCGGCATCATCCTGGCCGGCCTGAACATCGTGATCCAGTTCATGTTCCTGCCGCACCAGCCGTGGTGGGCCATGTTCTCCATGGCCATCTCCGTCTTCGTCATCTGGGCGCTGGCGGCGGACGAGTCGTTCGGGAAGCACGGCGGGTGAGCGGGACGAGACACGCGCTCGCCGGCACCGCCGTCTGCGCCGCCGTGCTGCTCGCCCTCACCGGGTGCGAGCAGGCCAAGCAGAAGGCGAGCGACATCTCCGCGTCCGCGCAGCAGCGGATGCGGGATGTCGCCCACGGGATCGACGCGACCAAGGACGTCACGGCCGGCCCGTCCACCACGGCGAGCGACGGGCGCGCGGTCGCGACGATCACCGTGACCAACCGCGGCGACAAGACCTCCGACTTCACCGCCTGGGTCAACTTCCGTGACGCGAGCGGCAATCTGCTCGACGCGGTGGTGCTGAACATCGACGGCGTCGGCCCCGGGGCGGTCAAGTCGGCGACGGCCCGCAGCAATCGGAAGCTGTCCGGCACGACGAAGGCCGAGGTCGCCCAGGCCCTCCGCCACTGACCGCGGCGACCCGCTCCCCGCCCCCGTCCCGCCTCGCGCGCGTTCCCCGCGCCTTCCCGCGCGTTCCCCCGCGAATTCCCTGAACGGGCGTCCCGACCTGCGCGTTCGGCCCGGATCGGCCACGCTGGAGAACATGGACAACGACGACATCCTCCAGGACATCGGCGCCCTCGTCGAGGAGGAACGCGCCCTGCGGCAGCGCACCGGCGGGCTCCTGGACGAGGAGCGGACACGGCTCGCGGAGCTGGAGGTACGGCTCGACCAGTGCTGGGACCTGCTGCGGCAGCGCAGGGCGAAGACGGAGTACGGGGAGGACCCGGACACGGCGGCCGTGCGCCCCGCCACCGAGGTCGAGAACTACCGCAGTTAGGGCGATCAGCGCCCCGGATCGCACGGTTCGGTCAGTTCAGGCCATCCTCGGGCCACGCCAAACCTCACCAAAGGGTGCGTACGGACGCGCGGGGCGGCGGTCGCGGAACGGATACTTCCCACCGCCGTTACCGAAATCCACGGGGACGACTACGATGCGCACGAATTCACTGTGATCCACACCGCTTTCGCGTCCCCCGACCGGCGCGCGGCAGGGTCACGGTCTCTTCGCCTGCCGTCCCCCCTCGTCATCGCTCCACCCCGTTCTCCCCCGCTCGTCACCCTCGCGCTTCCGCTCGACCGACCGTCCCCCCACCACGCGCCCCGAGGACACCGTCATGCGCACCACTTCCGGCAGAGGCCCCGGTCGCGGCCCCGCCAAGGGCCCGGGCCGGGGTCTCCAGCCCAACGCCCTCGGCACGTTCGACACGATCCTGATGGCCGTCGCCGGCAGCGCCCCCGCCTACTCGCTCGCCGCGACCACGGCCGTCCTCTTCGGCACGGCCGGCTTCGCCGGGCCCGCGGCGCTGCTCTACTGCGCGATACCCATGCTCGGAATCGTCCTCGCGTACGCGCGTCTTGGCCGGATCGACGTCAATGCCGGTGCCGCGTACTCGTGGGTGGGCCGTACCCTGCACCCCTTCCTCGGCTTCCTGTCCGGCTGGGCGCTGGTCTTCGCCGCGACCGTCTTCATGGTGGCCGGCTCGCTGCCGGCCGGCTCGCTGACGCTCTCCCTCGTCGACCCGGCCCTCGCCGACGACACGCTCCTGGCCAGCGCGGTGGGCGCGGGCTGGTTCCTGGTGATGCTGCTGATCGTCCTGGGCGGCGCGCGGCTCACCGTACGGGCCCAACTCCTCATGTCCGGCATCGAGAT
Organism: Streptomyces laurentii; assembly: GCF_040635425.1. NCBI lineage: Bacteria > Bacillati > Actinomycetota > Actinomycetes > Kitasatosporales > Streptomycetaceae > Streptomyces > Streptomyces laurentii. The sequence continues at coordinate 26,546 of NZ_JBEYHT010000077.1, forward strand.
GGCGATCCTGCTGGTCTTCATCCTCGGGGTGCTCGCGCACCACGGGTACGCCACCGCCTTCGACTGGTCCTGGTTCGGCTTCGGCCACTTCGGCGGCGCCTCCGGCTTCGCGTCGAGCGCGCTGATCGCCGCGTTCTACTACTGGGGCTGGGACGTCACCAGCAACCTGAGCGAGGAGACCCGCGACAGCCGCCGTACGGCCGGCTTCGCCGCGCTCGTCGGCACGGGCGTGGTCTTCCTCCTCTTCGTGGCGTTCACGGTCGCGGTCAACGTGCTGCTCAGCGCCGACAAGATCGAGACGAGCGGCACGAACGTGCTCGCCGTCCTCGGCGAGGAGATCTGGCCCGGCGTCGGCGGCAAGTTGCTGATCCTGGCCGTGCTCCTGTCGACCGTCGCGACCCTGGAGACCACCCTCCTCCAGGCCACCCGCTCGCTGTTCGCGATGGGCCGCGACCACACCCTGCCGTCGGCGCTCGGCGTCGTGCACCGCCGCTGGAACACCCCGTGGGTCGCGATCGTCGCCGTCGGCGTCGTCGCGCTCGGCCTGTTCGCGGCGGCGACCGCCGCCGGCTCGGTGACCGAGGCGCTGCAGACCGGGGTGAGCGCCATCGGCCTCCAGATCTCGCTCTATTACGCCCTCGCGGGCATCGCGGCCGTCGTCGCGTACCGGAAGCTCGTGCTGACGTCCGTACGGGAGTTCTTCCTCGGCGCGGCGTGGCCGCTGCTCGGTTCGGCGTTCATGCTGTGGGTCTTCTTCCAGTCGCTGGGCGAACTGTCGGGGGCCGCGCTGACCGTCGGCCTCGGCGGGCTCGCGGCGGGCGTGCCGCTGATGCTCGTGTACTGGCGCAAGGGCAGCTCGTACTACCGGCCGGCCCGGCTCTGCGCGGTCAGCGCGCTGGCGGCGGCGGAACCCTTCGACTCCTCCGACTCGCCCCGCGCGCGCCGGGAAGAGAAGTCGCTCGCGACCGACTTCTGAGGGCCGCGGGCGCCGGACTCCCGCTGACTACTCCCGCCGCCCGCTCCCACACTCACTACTCCCACTCACTACTCCCGTCCACCGCTTCCGTTCACTGACCACACCCGATTCCGATCCGACGGGGCCGGCTTCCGGCCGCTCCGTCCCCCAGGGGGGATCCGGATGGCAGCTCTCCGCCGCCTCTCGCGCAGGGCCGGGCAGTCCCGGCAGGCCCGGTTCGTCCCGGACTTCGACCCGGACTTCGGCGACCGGCCGCTCACCGAGGCCCGGCACGACATGGTCATCGGCCGCTGGCAGGGCGTCCGCGACCTGCTCGCCGCCACCGGGAACGACTGGGCCCGCCGGACCCACCGGATCCGGCTGCTGTCGCACGCCGCCGCCGGCACCTCCGCCGTCGAGGCCTGGCGGGCGGCCGAACCGGGCAACCCGGACGTGGCGGTGCTGCGCGCCGCGACCGAGGTCGTACGGCTCTTCGACACGGCCATCGCCGCCGGCCGGGGCGCGACGGTCGACCGCGGCCGGATCGACGCCACCGCCGACATCTGTCTGACGGCGGCGGAGGCGGCACCCGCCGACCCGATGCCGTGGGCGTCGCTGCTGTCGGTCGCGCGGCTCTACGAGGGCGGGGTGTCACGGCGCGAACTGCGCGGCTGGTTCGACGAGTTGCGGCGCCGCGACCCGTACCACACCGAAGGCCACACACAGTTGCTGCGCTACTGGTCGGCCCGCTGGCACGGCACGCACGGCGCGATGTACGACTTCGCGCGCGACGCGGCGGGCGTGGCGCCGCCCGGCTCGCCACTGCCGGTCCTCGTGCAGATCGCCCGCGTCGAGGAGTACCGCTACATCGTGGACGGGGCGCTGGGCCGGGGCCCGGTGCGCGGCTTCGACCAGCACTGGAAGCACGAGCTGGCGGTGACCGAGCTGCGCCGCACGCACGCCCGCTGGGTCAACGGCCGGGAGCCGGGCCGGCCGGCGGCGCCGGAGGAGGTCGCCGAACTCAACTACCTCGCGCACGCCGCGTGTTACGCGGGCCAGGCGGCGGTGGCGCGGGACGTGATGGGGCTGCTCGGGAAACAGGCGGCATGGGTGCCGTGGGCGTACACGGGCGAGGCGGAGGAGCAGTTCGTACGGTTCCGGGAGGGCCTGGAAGCGGGTGCGGGCGCGGAGTCCGGGCCGTGGGCCGAGGGCCGGCCGGGCCCGGGAACGGGCTGAGACCCGTCCCCTGACGCCGTACCGCCCTGCCCGGAAGGTTCCGGACAGGGCGGTGACGGACAGGGCGGTGACGAACTACGACGGGATCGGCGTCGGGCTCAGAGACCGATGTCCTCGCCGTCCGTGCGCCAGACGGCGACCACGGACGGGCGGACGATCCTGCCCGGTCCGTCCGGCCAGACCGAGGCGGGCTTCTCGACGGACGCGCCGTCGATCTCGCCCGGGTGCTGCACGGCGACCAGGACGCGGCGGTCCTGGACGATCGGTCCGCAGGTCTCCGCGCCGGTCGGCACAGTCAGGAACTGCCGGAGCTCACCGAGCCGTTCGCCCCGCGTGGCGACACCGAACAGACCGTCGTGCGAGCCGAGCTGGTTGCCGTCGGTGGAGATCCACAGGTTGCCGTGCGGGTCGAAGGTGACGTTGTCGGGGCAGGAGATCGGGCTGACCTTCTCCTTCGGGAAGCCGGCGAAGTAGGTCGCCGGGTCCGCCGGGTCGCCCGCGACGAGGAACAGCCGCCAGGCGAAGCGCTCCGAGGCCGGGTCGTCGCGGTGCTCGGCGAGCTCCAGGATCTGGCCGTGCTTGTTGAGGTTGCGCGGGTTGGCCTCGTCCGCGCCGGCCTTGCCCGCCTTGCCGCGGTCGGCGTTGTTGGTGAGGACGACGTAGACGCGGCCGGTACGCGGCGACGGCTCGATGTCCTCGGGACGGTCCATCTTGGTGGCGCCGACCTTGTCACCGGCGAGGCGCGTGAAGACGTACACCTCCTCGGCCGTCATGCCGGGCACGTGCGAGACGGCCTCGCCGCGCGGGCCGGCCGTGGCGAGCGGGATCCAGGTGCCCGAACCGTCGAACTCGCCATCCGACGGGAGCTTTCCGGTGCCGTCGATCTCGGTGGCGGGGCTGTCGCCGGTCAGCTTGGCGACGTACAGGGTGCCCTCGTCGAGCAGGGTGAGGTTGTGCTCGTGCGCGGCGCGCGAGTTGCCCTTCTTCATCCGCTGCGACGAGACGAACTTGTAGAAGTAGTCGAAGCGTTCGTCGTCGCCCATGTAGACGACCACGCGGCCGTCGTCGGTCAGGCGCGGCTGCGCGGCCTCGTGCTTGAAGCGGCCGAGCGCGGTGCGCTTGCGGGGCGTGGACTCCGGGTCGTACGGGTCGAGTTCGACGACCCAGCCGAAGCGGTGCGCCTCGTTGGGCTCCTGCGCCAGGTCGAAGCGCTTGTCGAAGCGCTCCCACTTGCGCTCGGAGGCGCCGGTGCCGATGCCGTACCGCTTGTCGGTGGCGGAGGAGGCGTGGGCGAAGTACTGGTTGAAGTTCTCCTCGCCGTGGAGGGTGGTGCCCCACGGGGTGGTGCCGCCCGCGCAGTTGTTGAGGGTGCCGAGGACGGTACGGCCGGTGCGGTCGGCGGACGTCCGGACCAGGGCGCCGCCGGCGGCGGGGCCGGTGAGCTCGAACCGGCTGGTGGCGGTCAGCCGCCGGTTGAGGTGATGGCGGGAGACCGGGGCCAGCCGGCCGGTGCGGCGCTCGCCCTCGACGGCGACGACGGACAGGCCGTGCGCGGCCCACGCGATCTCGACCTGCTCGCGGGTCGGGTTCTCCGGGTCGTAGCCGCGGAACATCAGGATCTCGTCGGTGTACTCGTGGTTGGCGACGAGCAGCTGACGGTTCGGCTCGCCACGCAGCGGGAGCAGGGAGAGGAAGTCGTTGTTGTAGCCGAACTGGCCGGCCTGGGCCTTCGCCGACTGCTTGTCGGCGTCGAAGGCGGGCGCGCCGCGCAGGATCGGCTCGCCCCAGCGGATGACGACGTTCTGGGAGTAGCCGGCGGGGACGGTGACCTGGTCGGCGGTGTTGGGCGCGACGGGCGCGAAGCGCAGGCCGCGGGCGCCCTCGACCGGGCGGGGCGCGCCGTGGTGGCCGTTGCCGTTGCCGTGGCCGCTGCCGCTGTGCGCCTCGGCGGGCTGCGCGCCGCCGAGGGCGAGCGTGGTGCCGGCGGCGGACGCGACGGTGACGACGGCGGCGGCACGCATCATCGAACGGCGGGAAAGCGCCCCCGCGATGACGTCACCGACGTACTCGTTGTCGCTGGTGTTCGGCACCTCCTGGAAACAGGCGTCGCCGCACCGGAAACGGCACGTCATGGCGGAACGGCCGCCTCCGTGGGAGTGGTTGCTCAGCATCGGCAGCATTTTGCGCACTTCGTCCTCCAGGGCGTCCGCATCGGTCCGACGGCGACGTTAGGGGCGCACCCCGGCACGACGGCGGCGGCACGGTGAACGAGCGATGAATCCCGGGCGACCGCGAGGGCCGGAAGTGTGGCGCGGTTGTGAGGACGGAACGCGGAGGGGTCACGGGGAGGGTCGTAGGGCGGGGCTTGAGTGGCCGATAACCTTACGTGTCCGCCCTGGCCATGGATGCCGGGACGAGGACGCACACCGCACCCGACTCACGCGAAGGGGTACGCCCATGGGTATCCGGAGCTTGCTGCGCAAGGTTTTCGGCCGCGACCGCACGACCGACACCACTTCGGCCGCCCCCGTCCCGCCGCAGGCGGCCGCCCCGGAGGTGGAGACGACGAAGGCGGAGCGGGTGGAGGTAGAGGAGGCGAAGCCGACGGAGGCCGCGGAGGCCCCGGCGGCGGAGCCGGAGGCGCCGATGACAAAGGCGCCGGTGACAGAGGCGCCTGAGGCCCCGGTGGTGGAGGCCGCGGCCGAGACCACCGAGCCGGCCGCGACGCCGGTGCCGGAGGCGAAGGCAGAGGCAGAGGAGAAGGCAGAGGCAGAGGAGCCGCAGGCGAAGGCCGCGGTGCCCGAGCAGCCCGCCGCGCCGGTGATCCCGGCCGAGCCCGAGCCGGAGCCCGAGGCCGCCCCGGAGCCGGCGGCGCCCGCCGCCGAGGCCGAGGAGACCACCGAGCCGGAGCCCGTCGCCGAGCCCGCGAAGCCCGTGGTCCCCGCCCAGACCGCCGCCGAACGCGCGGCCGCGGACCTGGTCGCCGCCTCCTTCGACAACCCGCGCATCCCGCACGCCCGCCAGGAGACGCCGGAGGCGGAGACCCCCGCCGCCGAGGCGAAGCCGGAGCCGGAGCCGGAGGCTGTGGTGGAGACCGCTGCGGCTGAGGCGAAGCCCGAGCCGGAGGCGGAAGCCGAGCCGGCCCCCGTCGGGGCTCCCGAGCCGGAGATCACCGAGCCGGAGCCCGTCGCGGCCACGGAGCAGGCCACCCCGGCAGAGGCGGTCGAAGCTCCCGCCGTCGAGCCTGTCGAAGCCGTAGAGGTCACCGCACCGGAGCCGAAGCCGGAGGCTGCCGCCGAGGCCGAGGCCCCCGCCGAGCAGGCCACCCCTGCGGAGTCCGTCGAGGCCGTCGAGACTCCCGCCGTCGAGGTCACCGAGCCGGAGGCGACCCCCGCCGAAACGCCCGAAGAGTCCCCCGAGGCGTCCGCCCAGGAATCTCCCGAGGAGCCTGCCGAGGCGTCCGCCGAGAAGCCCGCCGAGGCAGCCCCGGAGGAATCCCCCGCAGAGCCCTCCGAACAGCCTTCTGAGGAATCCCCCGCGGAATCCCCCGAGGAGCCGAAGGACTGCGGCCCCGCCGTCCCCCTCGCCCGCGTGGAGGCGGACGCGCCGCACCTCGCCGACGCGTACAAGGCGGCCGGCACCGTACTGAAGAACCAGGATCTGGCGGGCGCGCGGGCGGCCGTCTACCTGGTGGTCGACCGGTCCGGTTCGATGCGCCCGTACTTCAAGGACGGCTCGGTCCAGCGGCTCGCCGAGCAGACGGTCGCGCTGGCGGCCCACCTGTCCGAGGACGCGACGGCGACCGCCGTCTTCTTCTCCACGGACATCGACGGCACCGCCGAGCTGACCCCGGCCGGCCTCACCCCGACCCGTGTGGACGAGCTGAACGCCACGTACGGCCGGATGGGCCGGACCACGTACCACCGCGCCGTCGAGGAGGTCCTGGCCCTGCACGAGAAGAGCGCGGACCCGTCGCGGCCCGCCCTGGTCGTGTTCCAGACGGACGGCGCGCCCGAGTCGAAGACGGCCGCCACCCAGGCGTTGGCGGAGGCGGCGGACCGCCCGTACGAGGTGCACTGGCGGTTCACGGTGTGGGGCGCGGAGGAGACGAAGGCCTTCGACTTCCACCGTAGGCTCGCCACTCCCCGTACCGCCGTCCACTTCGCCGGACCGGCGCCCGTCGAGGCGGAGCACACCGCCTTCTACCGCGGTCTGCTCGCGGACTGGTCGCTCTGACCGGACCCCGACCGCACCCTGATCAGCGGCTGATCACCGCCTGATCGACGACTGAACGGCACCCCGGGCCCGGGGCCGGTGGGCGTACCCACCCGGCCCCGGGCTTAACCATGTGAGGGGGACACGATCCGGCCGTTAAAATTCGCAGCATGGCGGCCACTGGATCCGAGAAGCAGGGCTCGAAGGCGTTCTACGTCACGACCCCCATCTACTACGTCAACGACGCTCCTCACCTGGGCCACGCCTACACGACCGTCGCAGGCGACGTGCTCACCCGCTGGCACCGCCAGCGCGGTGAGAAGGTGTGGTACCTCACCGGCACGGACGAGCACGGTCAGAAGATCATGCGCACCGCGGAGGCGAACGGCGTCAGCCCCCAGGAGTGGTGCGACAAGCTCGTCGAGGAGGCCTGGAAGCCCCTCTGGGAGCACCTGAACATCGCGAACGACGACTTCATCCGCACCACCCAGAAGCGTCACACCGACCGCGTCCAGGAGTTCGTGCAGGACCTGTACGACAAGGGCGAGATCTACAAGGGCGGCTACGAGGGCCCGTACTGCGTGGGCTGCGAGGAGTACAAGCTCCCCGGCGACCTCATCGAGGCGGAGGACGGCACCAAGCTGTGCGCCGTCCACAAGAAGCCGGTGGAGATCCTCAAGGAGGAGAACTACTTCTTCAAGCTGAGCGAGTACGGCCCGAAGCTGATCGAGTTCTACGAGTCGAACCCGGGCTTCATCCAGCCGGAGAGCGCCCGCAACGAGGTCGTGAACTTCGTCAAGCAGGGCCTCCAGGACCTGTCGATCTCGCGTTCGACGTTCGACTGGGGCGTGCCGATCCCGTGGGACGACAAGCACGTGATCTACGTGTGGGTCGACGCCCTCCTGAACTACGCGACGGCCGTCGGCTACAACGAGAACCCGGCGAAGTTCGACGAGACCTTCCCGGCGAACGTGCACCTCATCGGCAAGGACATCCTGCGCTTCCACGCGGTGATCTGGCCGGCGATGCTGATGGCGCAGGGCCTGCCGGTGCCGGGACGCGTCGCGGCGAACGGCTGGCTGATGGTCGGCGGCGAGAAGATGTCGAAGTCGAACCTGACCGGCATCAAGCCGCAGGACCTGACCTCGCACTTCGGCGTGGACGCCTACCGCTGGTACTTCCTGCGCGCGATCGCGTTCGGGCAGGACGGCTCGTTCTCGTGGGAGGACTTCTCCGCCCGCTACACCTCCGAGCTGGCCAACGACTACGGCAACCTCGCCTCGCGCGTGGCGGCCATGGTCGGCAAGTACTTCGGCGGCGAGCTGCCGGCCGCGACGGCCGACGGCGACGCGGAGAAGGCGGTCCACGAGGGCCTGGCGCGGGCCGTGGCCACCGCCGACGCCAAGATCGGCGAGGAGCTGGACTTCCAGGCCGGCATCCTGGCGATCTTCGACTTCGTGAAGCAGGTCAACGGCTACATCACCGAGCAGGAGCCCTGGAAGGTCGCCAAGGACGAGTCGGAGGCGGGCCAGGCCCGTCTCGCGACGATCCTGTACACGGCCGCCGAGGCGCTGCGCGCGGTCGCGGTCCTGCTGAACCCGATCATGCCGGAGACCTCCCAGCAGCTCTGGGACTCGCTCGGCGCCGAGGCGTCCCTGGGCGCCCTGACCGCCCAGCCGGTCCAGGACGCGGGCACGTGGGGCCAGCTCCCGACGGGCGCGAAGGTCACGAAGGGCGCGGGGCTCTTCCCGCGTCTGGAGGACCCGAAGAAGGCCTGACGCCCCCCGGCGACATCATCCTGGCCCACTTCCGCGGCCCCTCCGAGCTCAAGGGCCGCACCATGACCCAGATGACCGCCAACCTGCTGCGCCACATCC
>NZ_JBEYHT010000078.1:0-32445 GCF_040635425.1 Streptomyces laurentii
CTTTTCGAGCTTATCAGATCTTTTCGATCCGATTCACTCGGCGCTTTCCGTTCCTTTCGGCTTTCGCTTCCAGGCCCTTTCGGCGCTTTCCGACTTTATCAGAACTTCCGAGTCGGATTTCCGCTTCCCGGTTTCACCCGTCCGGTGCACGCTGGCGACCGGGGCTTCCCCACTGGCGGAGCCGTAAACGTACTGGAGCGGGGCGCCTTGATGCAAATCGAGGCGCCCCGCTCCCGAGCTCAGCCCGCGCGGCGGGCCGGCCGTCAGACCTCCACGACCACCGGGAGGATCATCGGGCGGCGGCGGTAGGTGTCGGAGACCCACTTGCCGACCGTGCGACGGATCAGCTGCTGGAGCTGGTGCGGCTCGACCACGCCGTCCTGAGCGGACTTGTTCAGGGCCTGGTCGATCTTCGGGAGCACCGCGTCGAACGCGTTGTCGTCGATGCCGGAGCCGCGGGCGTGGACGTGCGGGCCGCCCACGATCTTGCCCGTGGACGAGTCGACGACCACGTACACCGAGATGATGCCCTCTTCGCCGAGGATGCGGCGGTCCTTGAGGGAGGACTCGGTGACGTCGCCGACCGAGAGGCCGTCCACGTACACGTACCCGGCCTGGACCTTGCCGCTGATGCGGGCGCGGCCGTCGACCAGGTCGACGACGACGCCGTCCTCGGCGATGACGATGTGGTCCTTGGGGATACCGGTCATCGCGCCGAGCTCGGCGTTGGCACGCAGGTGGCGCCATTCGCCGTGGACCGGCATGAGGTTCTTCGGCCGGCAGATGTTGTAGAAGTACAGCAGCTCGCCGGCGGAGGCGTGGCCCGAGACGTGGACCTTGGCGTTGCCCTTGTGGACGACGTTGGCGCCCCAGCGGGTCAGGCCGTTGATCACGCGGTAGACCGCGTTCTCGTTGCCCGGGATGAGCGAGGACGCCAGGATCACGGTGTCGCCGGGGACGATCCGGATCTGGTGGTCGCGGTTGGCCATCCGGGACAGGGCGGCCATCGGCTCGCCCTGGGAGCCGGTGCAGACCAGCACGACCTCGTCGTCCGGGAGGTCGTCCAGCGTCTTCACGTCGACGACCAGACCGGCCGGGACCCGCAGGTAGCCCAGGTCACGGGCGATGCCCATGTTGCGGACCATCGAACGGCCGACGAAGGCGACCCGGCGGCCGTACTCGTGGGCGGCGTCGAGGACCTGCTGCACGCGGTGCACGTGGCTGGCGAAGCTGGCCACGATGATGCGCTTCTGGGCGTTCGCGAAGACGTTGCGCAGCACGTTCGAGATGTCGCGCTCGTGCGGCGTGAAGCCCGGGACCTCGGCGTTCGTCGAGTCGGTGAGCAGGAGGTCGATGCCCTCCTCGCTCAGCCGCGCGAAGGCGTGCAGGTCGGTGAGGCGGTGGTCCAGCGGGAGCTGGTCCATCTTGAAGTCGCCGGTGTGCACGACCATGCCCGCGGGGGTGCGGATGGCGACGGCCAGGGCGTCCGGGATGGAGTGGTTGACGGCGATGAACTCGCACTCGAAGTCGCCGAGCCGCTCGCGCTGCCCCTCGGCCACCTCGAGGGTGTACGGGCGGATGCGGTGCTCCTGGAGCTTGGCCTCGATGAGCGCGAGGGTCAGCTTGGAGCCGATGAGCGGGATGTCCTGCCGCATGCGCAGCAGGTACGGCACGGCACCGATGTGGTCCTCGTGGCCGTGGGTCAGGACGATGCCGACGATGTCGTCGAGACGGTCCTGGATGGTGGTGAAGTCGGGCAGGATCAGGTCGACGCCCGGCTGCTCCTCCTCGGGGAAGAGGACGCCGCAGTCGACGATCAGCAGACGGCCGTCGTACTCGAAGACCGTCATGTTGCGGCCGATCTCGCCGAGACCGCCGAGCGGGGTGACGCGCAGGCCGCCCTTCGCGAGCTTGGGCGGGGCGCCGAGTTCAGGATGCGGATGGCTCAAAAGACTCTCCTCACCACACGCGCCACGTACCGGATCGGCACGTGGCGCGCATGACAATCGTGCACTTACTTGTCGTATTCAGTTACGGGTCTTCTTTTATGAAGTCTGTTGTCAGAGCTGTACCCCGCCGGCGGCGAGATCGACCTTGAGCTGTGCGGTTTCCTCGTCGGTCAGGCCGACGAGGGGCAGCCGCAGCGGTCCGGCCGGGAGGCCCTGGAGGGCGAGGGCGGCCTTGGTGGTCATGACGCCCTGCGTGCGGAACATGCCGGTGAAGACCGGCAGCAGCCGCTGGTGGATCTCGGTGGACTTCTGGACGTCGCCGGCCAGGAAGGCTTCGAGCATGGCGCGCAGCTCCGGGGCGACGACATGGCCGACCACGGAGACGAAGCCGCAGGCGCCCACGGAGAGCAGCGGCAGGTTGAGCATGTCGTCGCCGGAGTACCAGGCGAGGCCGCTGCGGGCGATGGCCCAGCTGGCCCGGCCGAGGTCGCCCTTGGCGTCCTTGTTGGCGACGACGCGCGGGTGCTCGGCCAGACGGACGAGCGTCTCGGTGTCGATCGGGACGCCGCTGCGGCCGGGGATGTCGTAGAGCATCACGGGCAGCTCGGTGGCGTCGGCGATGGCCGAGAAGTGCCGGTACAGGCCCTCCTGCGGGGGCTTGTTGTAGTACGGCGTGACGGCGAGCAGACCGTGCGCGCCGGCGCGCTCCGCCGCGCGGGTGAGCTCCAGGGTGTGCCGGGTGTCGTTGGTGCCGATGCCCGCGACGACGTGGGCACGGTCGCCGACCGCCTCCAGGACGGCCCGTACGAGCTGCGATTTCTCCGCGTCGGTGGTGGTCGGGGACTCGCCGGTGGTGCCGTTGACGATCAGGCCGTCGTTGCCCGCGTCGACGAGATGGGTGGCGAGTCGCTGGGCGCCGTCGAGGTCGAGTGCGCCGTCCGCCGTGAACGGCGTGACCATGGCGGTGAGGACCCGCCCGAAGGGGGTCTGCGGAGTGGAGATCGGAGCCATGGGTAACACGCTACTCGCTGCTCAGCGCCGGATGCCCCCTCGGGGGACGCGATAAAGGGAGCCCGGCACTGCCTGCTCGGGGGTTCAAGCAGTGCCGGGTCCGTTTGATCAGCCTAGATGAACTTCACGAAACGTCGCAATACGGACACTTCGCCGGCCTGATCGGATGTGCGTGCGTTACGGGGCCACACGGCCGTTCTTGTTGAAGGCGGCATGGGTCAGCGGCATCAGCCGGGCCCAGTGCTCCTCCATCTTCTCGCCGACCATCTCGATCTCCCGCTGCGGGAAGGACGGCACCGCCGCCAGCTCGTGCTGGGTGCGCAGGCCGAGGAAGTGCATCAGCGAGCGGGCGTTGCAGGTGGCGTACATCGAGGAGAACAGGCCCACCGGGAGGACCGAGCGGGCCACCTCGCGGGCGATGCCGGCGGCCAGCATCTCCTGGTACGTGTCGTACGCCTGGCGGTACGAGTCCTCCATGGCGCGGGCGGCGAGGTCGTGCTGAGCCTCGGTGCCCTCGACGAAGACGTACTTGCCCGGGCGGCCCTCCTGGACCAGCTTGCGGTCCGTGCCGGGGACGTAGAAGACCGGCTGGAGCTCCCTGTAGCGGCCCGATTCCTCGTTGTAGGACCAGCCGACCCGATGCCGCATGAACTCGCGGAACACGAAGATCGGGGCGCTGATGAAGAACGTCATCGAGTTGTGCTCGAACGGGCTGCCGTGCCGGTCCCGCATCAGGTAGTTGATCAGGCCCTTGGAGCGCTCCGGGTCCTTCTGGAGCTCCTCGAGGGACTGCTCGCCCGCGGTGGACACCCGCGCCGCCCACAGGACGTCGGAGTCGGCCGCGGCGCTCTTGACCAGCTCAACGGTGACGTCGCTCCGGAACTCGATCTTCATGTTCTCTGGGGGGGTGTCGGTCACCTGGGGTCCTTCCGGTCGGGCTGGCGCAGAGGGGGGCTGCGGTCGTCCACTGTATCGACGTCCTTCTCGAGAACGAGATTCGGCCGGTTTGATGAAAAAGGGCACCAAAGCACCGATTCGCTCGTCTGTACAGGTGAAGACCTGCCGCGCAGGACCCGTCGAGACGTCGAGACCCCCCGTCGACGCGGACCCGGAGTCAAGGAGAGTGCTGATGTCGCCCCGGCGAGAGGCCGTACCGTTCGCGTTCGTCGCGGAGAACGACGACTTCCGCAGTAACGTCACTCCCCCGCCCCGGGAGCGTCCCACCGCGTCCCAGCTCGTCGGCCGTACGCTGCTCGGGCTGACCCTCGTCGCCGGTCTCGTCGGTGCCCTCGTCTTCGGCATGCCGTCCCTCCAGTCCGGGGACGCGGGCGGGGGCCGGCAGCAGTCCGAGGCTTCCGACGGCCGCTGAGGTAGCCTCACCGGGCACAGCCACCGAACGTGCTTGTGAGTGAGGACCTGTCGTGCCCCTGCCCTTCCTGACGGCCGACCGTGCTTTTGACACGGACGACATCGCGCTGCCGTTCGACGACCACGATCAGTGGCGCCGTCCGTACCGGCCCGGCCCGTGGCGGGTGGGGCTCGCCGCGCTCGCGCTGCTGCTCGCCTCGTTCGTGCTGCTCGCGGCCGTCGTCATCGCCGCCGCGGGAGGGACCGGCGGAGCCCTGCTCACCTTCGGCTTCGCGGCCCTGATCATCGGCGCCGCCCTGCGCTCGCTGCGCACAGGCGTCTGGGTGAGCAAGGCCGGGCTGCGGCACGTCGCCTTCTTCACCACCAAGACCATGCCGTGGCGGCAGACCAGCGCCGTCCGCACCGCGCAGCAGCCGGTGCGCTGGCTGGGTCTGCCCCGTACGGTCCAGGGCCAGGCCCTCGTCGTCGTCCGGCACGGCGGCGAGCCGGCCGCGCTGCTCACCGACCACAACGCGGACTTCCTCTCCCGGGTCGAGGCGTTCGACCGCGCCGCCGACACGGTCGAGGCCTGGCACGCGGAGTACGCGGGCGCCGGCGCCGGCGCGGCCCGCTGACGCCGTAGGACACGTGAGAACACGCGAAGGGGGCCCGGCGCGATGCCGGGCCCCCTTCGCGTGTCCGCGGACGCGCTGAGCCCTGTCCGCGGACGCGGCCTACGCCGCGTCGTGCAGGGTGATCGCCCGCTGCATGGCCTTGCGGGCCCGCGGGGTGTCGCGGGCGTCGTGGTAGGCCACCGCCAGCCGGAACCAGCAGCGCCAGTCCTCCGGTGTGTCCTCCGTCTCGGCCTTGCGCCGGGCGAACACCTCGTCGGCCGAGTCGCGGTCGATCCGGCCGCCCTCCGTCCGCTTCAGCTCGTCGACCGGCAGACCGCCCTCGGCCTCCAGCTCCGCCGCCAGCCGGTTGGCCCGGCGCGCGAAGCCGGTGTTCTTCCACAGGAACCAGGCCCCGACCACCGGCAGCAGGAACGCTATGGCGCCCATGCCCATGGCCGCGGGCTCCCCGGTCAGCAGGAGCAGGACCCCTTCCATCCCCACCACACCGAAGACGAGGACGAGGACGGTGGCCAGGAAGACGTACGTGATCTTTCCGCCCATGGCCGTCAGCCCAGGTCCAGGAAGTGTTCCAGGCCGAAGGTGAGGCCCGGGACGGCGGTCACGCGGCGGGCGCCCAGGAGGATGCCCGGCATGAAGCTGGAGTGGTGCAGCGAGTCGTGCCGCACGGTGAGGGTCTCGCCCTCGCCGCCGAGCAGCACCTCCTGGTGGGCCAGCAGGCCCCGCAGGCGTACGGAGTGCACCCGCACCCCGTCCACGTCCGCGCCGCGCGCGCCCTCCAGGGCGGTCGCGGTGGCGTCCGGCTGGGCGCCGAGACCGGCCTGGGCACGGGCGGCGGCGATCAGCTGGGCGGTGCGGGCGGCGGTGCCGGACGGGGCGTCCACCTTGTTCGGGTGGTGCAGCTCGACGACCTCGACGGACTCGAAGTACGGGGCCGCGAGCTGCGCGAACTTCATGGTGAGGACCGCGCCGAGGGAGAAGTTCGGGGCGATCAGGACACCGGTTTCCGGGGACTGCTCCAGCCAGCCGGTCAGCCGCGCGAGGCGCTCCTCGGTCCAGCCGGTGGTCCCGACGACCGCGTGGATGCCATGGCGTACGCAGAAGTCGAGGTTGTCCATGACCGAGTCGGGCGTGGTCAGCTCGACGGCGACCTGGGCGCCGGCCTCGGCCAGCGACTCCAGCGAGTCGCCGCGGCCGAGGGCCGCGACCAGTTCCATGTCCTCGGCGGCCTCGACGGCCTTGACCGCCTCGGAGCCGATCCGGCCCTTGGCTCCGAGGACCGCCACGCGCAGCTTGCTCATCTGATGCTTCCTTTTGGTGCGGAGGGGGGTCAGGCGACCACGCTGTGAAGGCGGTCGGCCTGCTTGTCCTTCAGCGGGCCTATCACCGACAGCGAGGGCCGCTGCTCCAGTACGTCGCGGGCGACCGCGCGCACCTCGTCGGGGGTGACGGCGGCTATCCGTCCCAGCATGTCGTCGACCGACATCTGGGTGCCCCAGCACAGCTCGCTCTTGCCGATGCGGTTCATCAGCGCGCCGGTGTCCTCCAGGCCGAGCACGGTGGACCCGGAGAGCTGGCCTATCGCGCGGCCGATCTCCTCGTCGGTCAGCCCGTCGGAGGCCACCTTGTCCAGTTCGTCGCGGCAGATCCGCAGCACGTCGTGGACCTGGCTGGGGCGGCAGCCCGCGTACACGCCGAACAGGCCGCAGTCGGCGAAGCCCGAGGTGTACGAGTACACGCTGTAGGCCAGGCCGCGCTTCTCCCGTACCTCCTGGAAGAGGCGGGAGGACATGCCGCCGCCGAGCGCGGTGTTCAGCACGCCGAGGGCCCAGCGGCGGTCGTCGGTGCGGGCCAGGCCCGGCATGCCGAGGACAACGTGCGCCTGCTCGGTCTTGCGGCCGAGCAGCTCGACCCGGCCGGCCGTACGGATGGTGCGCCGGCCCTCGCGCGGGGCGATGGGGCCGGCGGTACCGGTCAGGGCGCCGGCGCGCTCGAAGGCGCGGCGGACCTGGCGTACCACCGTGGCGTGGTCGACGTTGCCGGCGGCGGCGACGACCAGGTGGGTCGGGTCGTAGTGCTTCTTGTAGAAGCGGGCGATCTGCTCCCGGCCGAGCGCGTTGATCGTGTCGACGGTGCCGAGGACCGGGCGGCCCAGCGGGGTGTCGCCGAACATGGTCTGCGCGAACAGGTCGTGCACCACGTCACCGGGGTCGTCCTCGGTCATCGCGATCTCCTCCAGGATGACGCCGCGTTCGGCGTCCACGTCGGAGTCGAGGATGAGCGAGCCGGTGAGCATGTCGCAGACGACGTCGATCGCCAGCGGCAGGTCGGTGTCGAGGACCCGGGCGTAGTAGCAGGTGAACTCCTTCGCCGTGAAGGCGTTCATCTCGCCGCCGACCGCGTCGATCGCGGCGGAGATGTCGAGGGCGGACCGCTTGGCGGTGCCCTTGAAGAGGAGGTGCTCCAGGTAGTGGGTGGCGCCGTTGAGGGTCGGGGTCTCGTCCCGGGAACCGACATTCGCCCAGATACCGAACGTAGCGGAGCGCACGGAGGGCAGGGTCTCGGTGACGATGCGGAGACCGCCGGGGAGGGTGGTGCGACGGACTGTGCCGACGCCGTCCTTGCCCGGCAGAAGCGTTTGGGTACGGGCGACGGCCCGCCCCTCGGTGGAGGGGCGGGCCGTCGTCGCGGGACTGCGGAACGTCACTGGTCGGTGGCGTCCTTCTCGGCGTCCTCGCCCTCGATCACGGGGATGAGGGAGAGCTTGCCGCGCTGGTCGATCTCGGCGATCTCGACCTGGACCTTGGAGCCGATCGCGAGCACGTCCTCGACGTTCTCCACGCGCTTGCCACCGGCGAGCTTGCGGATCTGCGAGATGTGCAGCAGGCCGTCCTTGCCCGGGAGCAGGGAGACGAAGGCACCGAAGGTGGTGGTCTTGACGACCGTACCCAGGTAGCGCTCGCCGACCTCCGGCATGGTCGGGTTGGCGATGCCGTTGATCGTGGCGCGGGCGGCCTCGGCGGCCGGGCCGTCGGAGGCACCGATGTAGATGGTGCCGTCGTCCTCGATCGTGATCTCGGCGCCGGTGTCCTCCTGGATCTGGTTGATCATCTTGCCCTTGGGGCCGATGACCTCGCCGATCTTGTCCACGGGGATCTTGACGGTGATGATCCGCGGGGCGTTCGGGGACATCTCGTCCGGCGTGTCGATCGCTTCCATCATCACGTCGAGGATGTGGAGGCGGGCGTCGCGGGCCTGCTTGAGGGCCGCGGCCAGGACGGAGGCCGGGATGCCGTCCAGCTTGGTGTCGAGCTGGAGGGCGGTGACGAACTCCTTCGTACCGGCGACCTTGAAGTCCATGTCGCCGAAGGCGTCCTCCGCACCGAGGATGTCGGTGAGGGCGACGTAGTGCGTCTCGCCGTTGATCTCCTGGGAGATCAGCCCCATGGCGATACCGGCGACGGGGGCCTTGAGCGGCACACCGGCGTTCAGCAGCGACATGGTGGAGGCGCAGACCGAGCCCATGGACGTCGAACCGTTGGAGCCGAGGGCCTCGGACACCTGACGGATCGCGTAGGGGAACTCCTCGCGGGTCGGCAGGACCGGCACGATCGCGCGCTCGGCGAGCGCGCCGTGGCCGATCTCGCGGCGCTTCGGCGAACCGACGCGGCCCGTCTCGCCGACCGAGTACGGCGGGAAGTTGTAGTTGTGCATGTAGCGCTTGCGGGTCACCGGGGAGAGGGTGTCCAGCTGCTGCTCCATGCGGAGCATGTTGAGGGTGGTGACGCCCAGGATCTGGGTCTCGCCACGCTCGAACAGGGCGGAGCCGTGCACGCGCGGGATGGCCTCGACCTCGGCGGCGAGCGTACGGATGTCCGTGACGCCACGGCCGTCGATGCGGACCTTGTCCTTGATGACGCGCTCGCGGACCAGGGCCTTGGTCAGGGAGCGGTACGCGGCGGAGATCTCCTTCTCGCGGCCCTCGAAGGCCGGGAGGAGCTTCTCGGCGGCCAGCTCCTTGACGCGGTCCAGCTCGGCCTCGCGGTCCTGCTTGCCGGCGATGGTGAGCGCCTGGGCGAGCTCACCGCGGACGGCGTCGGCGAGGGCGGCGTACACGTCGTCCTGGTAGTCCAGGAAGATCGGGAACTCGGCCTCGGGCTTGGCGGCCTTGGCGGCGAGGTCGGCCTGGGCCTTGCACAGGACCTTGATGAACGGCTTCGCGGCCTCGAGGCCCGCGGCGACGATCTCCTCGGTCGGCGCCTCGGCGCCGCCCTTGACGAGCTGGATGGTCTGCTCGGTGGCCTCGGCCTCGACCATCATGATCGCGACGTCGCCGTCCTCCAGGGCGCGACCCGCGACGACCATGTCGAAGACGGCGTCCTCGAGCTCGGTGTGCGTCGGGAAGGCGACCCACTGGCCCTTGATCAGCGCGACGCGGACGCCGCCGATCGGGCCGGAGAAGGGCAGGCCGGCCAGCTGGGTGGACGCGGACGCGGCGTTGATCGCGACGACGTCGTACAGGTGGTCGGGGTTGAGCGCCATGATCGTGGCGACGACCTGGATCTCGTTGCGCAGGCCCTTCTTGAAGGACGGGCGCAGCGGGCGGTCGATCAGGCGGCAGGTGAGGATGGCGTCCTCGGAGGGGCGGCCCTCACGGCGGAAGAAGGAGCCGGGGATCTTGCCGGCGGCGTACATCCGCTCCTCGACGTCCACCGTCAGAGGGAAGAAGTCGAGCTGGTCCTTGGGCTTCTTCGACGCGCTGGTCGCCGAGAGCACCATGGTGTCGTCGTCGAGGTAGGCGACGGCGGAGCCGGCGGCCTGACGGGCCAGACGGCCCGTCTCGAAGCGGATCGTGCGGGTACCGAAGGAGCCGTTGTCGATGACGGCCTCGGTGTAGTGGGTCTCGTTCTCCACTAGCGGTTTCTCCTACGTTTCGTCTTTGCGTTTCGTCTTTGCGTCCGCGGGCCCGTGTGGCGCGGGGACGGTGCGGGAGAAGCACTGTGTTGGCGGGCCGGTCTTCGATCGAAGCTCCCGGATCGGTGTCCGGGGGCCACTACCGAGGACCGGCGGGCGGCCCGGCTGCTTCTCGCGCGGTGATGTGGCGGTGGTGCGGGGTGTGTCATGACCAGACTATGTGGCCATGCCACCCTCGCGCACGTACAGCAAAGGGAGCGGCCCCCTGAAAGTGGGAACCGCTCCCTTCACGGCGTCTTACTTGGCGCCGCCGGCCGCACCACGGCGGATGCCGAGGCGGTCGACCAGCGTACGGAAGCGCTGGATGTCCTTCTTGGCCAGGTACTGCAGCAGGCGGCGACGCTGACCGACCAGGATCAGCAGACCACGACGGGAGTGGTGGTCGTGCTTGTGAGCCTTGAGGTGCTCGGTCAGGTCAGAGATGCGGCGGGACAGCATCGCGACCTGGACCTCGGGGGAGCCGGTGTCGCCCTCCTTGGTGCCGAACTCGGCCATGATCTGCTTCTTGACAGCGGTGTCGAGAGCCACGCGGTTCTCCTCGATAGTGTTCGTGCGCCCGCGAGTGCCCCTGGTCTGCATCTCAGGGGGGCTTCCATGACTCGTGGGCGAGGGGCCGGTGAGCGCCGCTCCCCGAGACCCGAGGTCTCCGAGAGCGCGTACACGAACGGCCGCCGACGAGTCTACCAGGGCATTCAGGACACGAGCGCGCCCATTTGATCAGGACGTGAGAGCCCGGATGGAGTGGTAGACGTCGAAGACCGCCAGGCACAGCGGCAGCAGCGTGAGCAGCACGAACGTCTCCGCGACCTCCAGGAAGCGGCCCCAGAACGGGGTGACGCCCTTGCGCGGCACGATCAGGCCGATGGCGGTGAGCAGCGCGGCGACGCCCGCGATCGCGGCGGAGAGCCAGACCGTACGGATGTCGAGGGCCGTCCCGTCGCCCTTGAGGGCGGCCTGGAGGAGGTCCACGGGCGGGTTCAGGCACAGGCCGAGGCCGAGCAGGACCAGCGCGCCGAGGCCGGCCGCGAGCGCGCAGCCGACCTGCGCGGTGTAGCGGAACAGGTGGGCGCGCATCAGCATCGCGACGCCGGTCGACAGGGCGAGGAGCTGGCCCCAGACGTTGTCGGAGAAGCCGAGGACGGCCGCGGCGGCGACGGCGACGAGCGCGCAGCCGCCGACCAGGCCGACCAGGAGCTCGTGGCCGCGGCGGGCCTGGGCGGCGATCCGGACGGCGTCGACCGGTCCCTGCGGCTCGGTCTCGGTGCCGTATCCGCCGCCGACGCTGCTGCGGGGCGGCTCGAAGCCGATCGGCAGGCGCGCGAAGCGGGTGGACAGGCCCGGCAGGAAGGCGAGCGCCCCGATCGCGAAGGGGGCGCAGACCGCGGCGGACTCGGCCGTCGCCAGGTGGGTGAGGATCGACGCGAAGCCGACGAGCAGGCCGACGGTGGACGCGAAGACGAACGCGACGAAGGGGCCGTCGCCGCGCGGGGAGACCACCGTGAGGATCACGGCGCAGACGAGGACGGCGGCGCAGGCGAGCAGGAACTGCAGCTTGCCGATGCCCTGGCCGTCCGCCAGCGGGAGCAGTCCGGCGCCGGCGACGGCGGCGTTCGCCATGGCGCCCATGCCGAGGGCGACGGAGGAGTCGCGGTCGTCGTACACCCGCGCGCGTACGGCGGCCAGCGCCAGCAGGAGGACGGCGGTGACGGCGGCCAGGATGCCGGGCAGGCCGTGCATGTCGTGCCGGGGCTCGGACGACCACAGGACGAAGGCGAGCAGGGTGAGCAGGACCGCGCCGCCGAACAGGCCGGCGCCGCGCATCAGGGCGTCGGACCACAGGGTGCGGTCGCGCGAGACGGCGGAGGCGACGGCGTCGGAGACGTCGTCGAAGACGGCCGGGGGCAGCGACTCGGCGAACGGGCGCAGCGACAGCAGCTCGCCGTCGAGGATCCGCTGGGAGGCGAGCGAGCGGCCGCCGTCGAGGACGGTGCCGTCACGGCGGACCAGGTGGTAGCCGACCGGGGCGCCGGGGGCCGGGGTCTGGCCGGACAGCCGGAGGATCTCCGGGTAGAGGTCCGCGAGCGCGATGTCCTCGGGCAGGGCGACGTCGACGCGGCCGTCGGGCGCGACGACGGTGACCCGGCAGAAACCGGTGCCGCCTTGGAACACGGGTGCGGGGGCCGACTGGCCTGCTCTGCTGGCCGTGGCTGGGGCCGTCATACTCACCTGCTGATTCCCCTCGTGGTGATTCCTGGCCGGCGGGCCTGGCCCGCGCTCCGGGCATCGCGCCCCGGCTCTTTGGCTCCGGGCATCGCGCCGCGGCTCTCCGGCGCCGGGACCCGGCTCGGGACCTCGGCTCCGGCACTCCGGACATTGCGTTCCGAAAGGCCCGATTTTTTGCGATAGTTCATGAGCGCGCAAACATGCCCGCTCACCCTACCGCCCACTCGCGCCGCCGTACCAAAGTAGGATCCCTCCCCACGGATGGATGCCGTCGCCACGGGGGCGTCTCCAGGAACTTTCCGTCCGGCAACGGGAATTGGTGAGCTGTGAGCCAGATCGTCGTCAAGCGCCCACCACGGGCTCTGCCGTCCGAAGTGCCTGACGAGCAGGTGCAGTTGCAACCTCCTCCGGAGCTGCCGCGCGGGCAGCAGGAGGGCGCCCTGATGCAGCTCCTGCCGATGCTCGGAATGGGCGGATCGGTCGTCTTCTTCTTCATGACGCCGAACCCGATCATGCGGATCATGGGCATGGTGATGATCGCGTCGACGGTCGCGATGGCCATCTCGATGCTGGTCCGCTACCGGCGCGGCACCCAGGGGCAGCTCGCCGACATGCGGCGCGACTATCTGAAGTACCTGTCGCAGACCCGTCGTACCGTCCTGAAGACCGCTCACCTCCAGCGCGACGCCCAGTTCTATCTGCACCCGTCGCCGGAGCAGCTGTGGGCGCTGGTCGCCGAGGGCAGCCGGATCTGGGAGCGGCGCATCGGCGACGCCGACTTCGCGCAGGTCCGCGTCGGACTGGGCAGCCAGCAGCTCGCCACCCCGCTCATCGCCCCCGAGACCGCTCCCGTGGACGAGCTGGAGCCGCTGACCGCCGGCGCCATGCAGCAGTTCCTCACCGCGCACGGCACCCTGGACGGCCTGCCGATGGCCATCTCGCTGCGCGCCTTCTACCACCTCACGGTGGGCGGCGATCCCGACGCCGCCCGTTCCACGGCCCGCGCGATGATCGGCGGTCTCGCGGCGCTGCATTCCCCCGAGGACATGGTCATCGCCCTGGCGACGGGTGACGCCGCGGCCGCCTCGTGGGACTGGGCGAAGTGGCTGCCGCACGTCCAGGCGTCCGGTCCCGGCGACGGCGCGGGCAGCCGGAGGCTGATCACCACGGACGCGCACGAGCTGCAGGACATGATCGACGCCCGCCTCGAAGGCCGCCCCCGCTTCCAGGGCGTCAACCATCCGCTGCTCGATTACCCCCATCTGGTCGTGGTGCTCGACGGCCTGTCGATCCCGCCGACGTCGCCGCTCGCGTCGCCGGAGGGCATCCAGGGCGTGACGGTCATCGAGGTCGTGCCGGGGCGGACGTCCGGTCCGCGCGGCGACCTGTCGGTGACCGTGGAGTCCGGCTCGCTGCGCCTGGAGTCCGGGCACGGACATGTGTACGACGGCAGCCCCGACGCGCTGAGCCTGGACGCCGCCGAGGCGCTCGGCCGCCAGCTCGCGCCGCTGCGGGTCGCGAGCGGCTCGGACGACGACGAGCCGCTGCTCGCCAACCTCGACTTCACCGACCTGCTGAACCTCGGTGACGCGGCGTCGGTCGACGTCAGCCGTACCTGGCGGCCCCGGTCCCGTTCCGAGCGGCTGCGCGTCCCGATCGGCGTGGGCGAGGACGGCGTCCCCGTGATGCTGGACCTCAAGGAGGCCGCGCAGGAGGGCATGGGCCCGCACGGTCTGTGCGTGGGCGCCACCGGTTCCGGCAAGTCGGAGCTGCTGCGCACCCTCGTCCTCGGTCTGGCGGTGACGCACTCCTCCGAGACACTGAACTTCGTCCTCGCCGACTTCAAGGGTGGCGCCACCTTCGCCGGCATGTCGCAGATGCCGCACGTCGCCGCGGTCATCACCAACCTCGCGGACGACCTCACACTCGTCGACCGCATGGGCGACTCCATCCGCGGCGAGCTGAACCGCCGCCAGGAGATGCTGCGCGACGCGGGCAACTACGCGAACATCACCGACTACGAGAAGGCGCGCGCCGCCGGCGCCGCCCTCCAGCCCATCCCCTCGCTCGTCCTCGTCATCGACGAGTTCAGCGAGCTGCTGACCGCCAAGCCGGACTTCATCGAGATGTTCGTGCAGATCGGCCGGATCGGCCGGTCCCTCGGCGTGCACCTGCTGCTCGCGTCGCAGCGCCTGGAGGAGGGCCGGCTGCGCGGCCTGGAGACGTACCTCTCCTACCGCGTCGGTCTGCGCACCTTCTCCGCCGCCGAATCCCGCGCGGCCCTCGGCGTCCCCGACGCCTACTCGCTGCCGAACGTCCCCGGTTCGGGCTATCTGAAGTACGGCACCGACGAGATGGTGCGCTTCAAGGCCGCGTACGTCTCCGGTGTCTACCGCACCAACCAGCACACGGCCGTCCCGGACGGGCCGCTGCCGGTGGACCGCCGGCCGGTCGTGTTCACCGCGGGGCACATCCCGGTCCGGTACGTGGAGCGGCCCGCCCAGGCGGAGGTCCCCGAGGCCCGCAAGCCCGAGGACGACGCGCTGGCCGACTCGGTGCTCGACGTGATCGTGCGCCGGCTCGAAGGACGCGGCGTGGAGGCGCACCAGGTGTGGCTGCCGCCGCTGGACAACCCGCCGCCGCTCGACGCGATCCTGCCCGGCCTCGCCGGGGTGGAGGGCCGCGGTCTGACGCAGCCCGGGTACGAGGGGGCCGGCCGGCTGGTCGTCCCGCTCGGTGTCGTGGACAAGCCGTTCGAGCAGCGCCGTGACACGCTCTTCCGCGACTTCTCGGGCGCCGCGGGCCACATGCAGATCATCGGTGGTCCGCAGTCCGGCAAGTCGACGCTGATGCGGACCATCATCTCGGCGTTCGCGCTCACGCACACCCCGCACGAGGTGCAGTTCTACGGCCTCGACTTCGGTGGTGGCGGCATGGCCTCGCTGGCCGGCCTGCCGCACGTCGGCGGCGTGGCGTCGCGTCTCGACCCGGAGCGGGTGCGCCGTACGGTCGCCGAGGTCTACGGCATCCTGACCCGGCGCGAGGAGTACTTCCGCAGCGCGGGCATCGACTCCATCGCCACGTTCCGGCGGCTGCGGGCCCGCGGCGACATCTCGGTTCAGGACCAGCCGTGGGGCGACGTCTTCCTCATGCTCGACGGCTGGGGCAACTTCCGTACCGAGTACGAGGGACTCGAGGCGGCCGTCGTCGACCTCGCCGCCCGCGGTCTCGGCTACGGCATCCACGTGGTCATCACGGCCTCCCGTTCCATGGAGGTGCGCGCCAACCTCAAGGACCACCTGATGAACAGGCTGGAACTGCGGCTCGGCGACACGATGGACTCCGAGCTGGACCGCAAGATGGCCGCCAACGTGCCGACCGGTGTCCCGGGCCGCGGTCTGACGCCGGAGAAGCTGCACTTCATGGCGGCCGTGCCGCGCATCGACTCCATCGCCTCCGACAGCGACCTGTCCGAGGCGACGGCGGCGATGACGCAGGAGGTCACCCGCCACTGGACGGCGCCGGGCGCGCCGGAGGTCCGGCTGCTGCCGCGCGAACTGGACGCGCACGAGCTGCCGGCGGGCTACGCGGAGCCGCAGCGCGGTGTCGCGTTCGCCATCGACGAGAACAACCTGGAGCCGGTCTTCACCAACTTCGAGCGCGACCCGTTCTTCCTGGTGTTCGGCGAGAGCGAGTCCGGCAAGTCGAACCTGCTGCGGCTGCTCATCAAGCAGCTCACGGAGCGGCACGACGGCAGCGAGGCGAAGTTCTTCGTCATCGACAACCGCCGCGCGCTGCTGGACGTCACACCGACGACCCACCTCGCCGAGTACGTGCCCATGTCGAACAACATGGAGCACCACGTCGACGCGCTGGCCGACCTGATGCGCCGCCGCACGCCGTCGGCGGACGTCACGGCGCAGCAGCTGCGCGACCGCAGCTGGTGGCAGGGACCGAACCTGTACGTGGTCGTCGACGACTACGACCTGGTCTCCACGTCCAGCGGCAACCCGCTGTCGAAGCTGACGGAACTGCTGCCGTTCGCGCGGGACGTCGGCGTCCGCTTCATCATCGCGCGCAGCGCGGCGGGCGCGAGCCGGGCCGGGTACGAGTCCTTCATGCAGCGGATGATGGAGCTGGGCGCGCAGGGCGTGCTCCTCTCCGGCGACCCGCAGGAGGGCGACGTCCTCGGCGGCGTCCGCATGCGGCCGATGCCGCCGGGCCGGGGCATCTACGTCTCCCGCCAGCGCGGCAACCCGCTGATCCAGACGGGCCTGATGCCGGCCGACCAGTAGGGGCGCGGCGTGATCAGCGCCAAGGAGGTCTGCCCCTCGCTGGGGGATTCCGCGAGGTCGATTCCGGCGCTCGCCGACGTGCTGCCCGACGAGCCGGAGTACACGTTCTCCGACCGCCTCTCCGGGCAGGGCGGCCGATTCTTCACCTCGTCCTGCTTCGTGTGGGGCGAGGAGGATCAGCTCCTCGTCACCAAGGCGAGGTGGGAGGTCGCCGGTCCACCGAAGGCCTGGGCCGCGGCGGCCCTGGGTGAGCGTCAGGCCGCCCGCGCGAGGTGGTTCGACGCGGGCACCATGGGCGTGGTCGACCCGGCCGACGGCAAGGCGGCCGTCCTGGTCCCCTGCTCGGCACCGGGGACCTACGTGGGCGGGAGCCACAGCCTCAGCGTGGTGGTGCATCTGAAGCGCCACGAGGAGTCCGGCGGGCCGGAGCCGGAACAGCGTCTGGCGGACCTCGCGGTCGGGGCGGCCCGGTCCGCCCACCGCACGGCCCGCTGCGATCTGTCGTCCGGGGTCCCCGACACCGCTCCGCGTGTCGGCACCGACGCCTCCGGATGGCAGCCGGCCGGGCCGGACTCCCGCACCGGCTTCGGGGCCTGTGACGTGGCGGCGGTCGCCCTCGGGGGTCCGCTCGGCTGATCCGCCGGCACACGTCCGGTTGTGCCGCCCGGTCCTGCAACCGGATCTCCCCGTACACGCGTGATGGAGTGCGTACGGCGTGGCCGGCCCGCCTGCTCGCCTGCTCGTGTTCGTACGCGCACCCGCGCTCGTACTTGTACTTGTACTTGTACTCGCGTTCGTGCTCGTAGTCGTCACTCGCGAGCCTCGGAGCCACCCACGGTGATCAGCGTGCGGCAATGCGAGACGCCGGCGAAGAGACGCGCGTCCTGAATTCCGGGGAGCGAGCCGGGCTTTTGTCCGCATCCTCGTCTCGGTCGACGGGAGGCCGGCGAAGCCGCGGTGAAGAAGCCGATGGATGCCCGAGTGACGGCTGCTTCACATTCCCCCTCGTCTACCGTGTCGCCCCGACGAGGAATGGGTGCGCATTCGGGCCGGATACGGGAGAAACGCACCTCCTCGGCCGCCGAGAGCACGCGCGAGGGCCTGTCCGAAAACACGAGGGTCGATAGCATGCGGGGCGCGAGAAGTCCGGGTCGTTCAGGGGTGGAGGGGCGTCGCCGCGCGGTCGGGTGGCGCGATCGGACCGCGGACGCTCTCGGCGTACTGCCACACATCACATCGAAGCGAACAACAGCGGGATGGAGGTCCCCGGATGGCCTGGGACGAGTGGGAGCAATTGAAGACATCGGCGGCCGAGAAGGGCTCGACGCAGATGCAGCTGAACGGGCTGCCGCCGGAAGACCGGCCGAATGCCGGCAGCCCGACCGGTGGATTCCTCAAGGTCGATCAGCAGGACCTGGCCGCCATCGGTGACGAGGCGTTCAAGCTCTACAACCGGTTGTGGACGGAAGCGCGGGTCACGAGCACGGACACGGCCGGCACCAATCTGACGAGCCAGGGCTTCGACCTCGGCTCCGCCCTGTCCCATGTGTCCCTGCGCTGGGACAAGCAGCTCGCCTCGCTCATGGACGCGTGCGCGCTGATCTCGAACCACATGGAGTTCACGGGGAAGACCCACCAGGGCGACGAGATATTCATCGAGCGCCATGTGAGCAGCATCCAGGCCCTCGATGCCGGATTCGACGAGGACTGGGCCAAGAAGGGCGAGAAGAACCCGATTTACGGCGAGAAGCCGAAGAAGGACAAGGACTGATCAGGCCCATGGATTTCGAACACCTTCACTCGGCGAACTTCTCCCAGCTCGACACCACCGTCGGCGACTGGACGAGCATGATCACCAAGCTCGAGTCGCTGAAGACCGCCGCCAACGACGGTCTCAAGGCCAAGGCCCTGAAGGCCGACTGGGCCGGCGACAACGCCGTGATCTCCCGTGCGTTCGTCGGCAAGACGGCGGGCGAGTTCGGTGACGCCGTCACGCAGGCCACGTCGATCCGCAACATCATGCGCGACACCTGCGACGAGCTGAAAACCCAGCAGCGCCTGCTCAAAGAGGCGATAGACCGCGGCCAGGGCAAGAACCTCACCGTCTCCCAGAACGGCGCCGGGTTCATCGTCCGCGAGAACCCCGACAAGAAGGCCCCGAACGGCCAGTCGGACGTGGACTCCCTCCGTAACGAGCTGCAGGGCATCCTCGACAAGGCCACCGAGGTCGACACGACCGGTTCGGCCTCCCTCAAGGCGCTGTCCGATCTCACCGACTACGGCTTCTCCGACAAGTCGTACAACAACCGGGACGAGGCCGCGGCCGCCATCAAGGAAGCGGACCGGCTCGCCGCCATCGCCAAGAAGAAGACGAAGGACCTCACTCCGGCCGACTTCGATGCCCTCAACGCCGGCCTCGGGAAGTACGCCGACGACCCGATCTTCGCCGCACGCTTCGCCACGACCGTCGGCCCCAAGGGAACCCTCGACCTCTGGGCCGGCCTCAACGACCCCAACCAGTCGTGGAAGATCGGTCACGAACGCATCGACAAGTACGGCGAGCTCCAGAAGAACCTCAGCCTGACCCTCGCCACCGCCACCCAGGTCGACACCCCCGAGATGTCGCGCTGGAAGTACGACATGGTCAACCTGGGCGACCAGCCGCTGTCCAAGAACAACCCCACCATGGGCTTCCAGGTCATGAGCAACCTGATGCGCGCGGGCGACTTCGACGACCGCTTCCTGACGGACTACGGAAGCAAGCTCATCGAGACCGAGAAGAAGTTCACCGACAACGGCCGGCACGCGCCGGGGGTCTGGCAGCACCTGGGCTTCGACCCGATGCTGAACCGTTCCGGCTCGGACTCCGGCTCCGACCCGATGACGGGCTTCCTCAAGGCCCTGTCGAACAGCCCCGCCGCCGCGACCGAGTTCTTCAGCGACGACTTCGTCACCAAGGACGAGGACCACGACTTCGAAGAGGACGCCGACAAGAACGGCAAGAACGAGAAGCGGTCGCTGAACAACTTCGACTACCTCTTCGAGGAGCGCGACTGGCCGCAGGACCAGGACAGCAAGGGCAAGGAGAGCATCGAGGGCCGCAACAACCTCGCCCAGGCGCTGGAAGCGGCCATCACCGGCCACCCGGCGGGTGAGCTGCCGACGGCCGAGACGCCTCCGCACAACGCCCAGCAGGCCGCCCTCATGACGAGCCTGGTCGAGTCGATCTCGGACGACAGCGAGCGGCTGACCAAGCACGGCTACATGTCGGACAGCGTCGGCCAGATCGCCTCCGAGTACCTGCCGGACATCAACCGCGCGATGACCGACGACGACGACAAGGACACGGACCGGCTCTTCCCCATCGCCGGCACCCAGGCCGAGATGAACCACCGGGACGTGACGCGGTTCCTGTTCACCGTCGGCCAGGACGACGAGGCGTACGCGGCCGTCGAGGTGGGCCAGAAGGCCTACATGGCGAACCTCATGGACTACCACCTGAACCCGGATCTCCCGGAGGAGCTGCGCTACTCCAAGGACCCCCAGTTCGTCGTCGAGCAGATCGCGCACGGCTCGGGCGAGGTCTCGGGAACCCTCGCGCAGGCCCGCGCGGAGGCCGTCGCCGGCGAGGCCGAGGAGAAGGACAAGGCCTACGAGCACTCCATCGCCCAGCTGAAGAACGGCATCTCGGGCGTCGTCGGTACGGGCGTCGGCATCGGTACGTCGTTCATCGCGTCCCCCGTCGGCGGAGCCGCGGCCGGCGGTGCCGCCGGCACCGCGACCAGCATGATCCTTGAGCAGATCTTCAAGGACGCCGAGGGCAAGGCCAAGGACGAGGCCGGCCCCGTCATGGGCGAGCACTGGGAGACCGGCCTGGAGAGCAACACGAAGTACACCGAGAAGGCGGCGGAGCTCGCGGCCCAGGCGCACAAGCGGAACGATCTCGAGGATGCCGGCGAGTGGGCCCGCAGAGGCGCGCAGGACGGCTTCACCGCTTCCGGCGTGAACGTGAACGCCATGGCGGCGGACCTCAAGACGGACGTCTGACGCCATGCCCGGCAGAACGTCGCCGCCACCCCGGCGGAATACCTCCGCTCCCTACCCGAACAGGTCACGTGTGTTGATGAACCGTCGTGTCGCCGGAACGACCGGACGGCCCGCCAGGAAAGCCGCCGCCCTGACGTCGGCCCTCGCCCTCGGACTCGTGCTCTCCTCCTGCACGAGCTCGGACGCCGACGCGCGGAGCTACACAGTGCCCGACTCGCTGTGCGGGACGACGGTGGATCCCGCTCTGCTGTCACCGTTCCTGCCGTCCGGCGAGAAGCTGACCACGCGCGAGGAGTCGCCTTCCGGCGGCACCAAGCGCTGCACCCTGCTCGTCGACGGCGAACAGAGCGTCGTCGCGAGCCGGATCTGGTGGAAGCAGGGCGACGGCGTCGCCCAAGTGGCCTCCGTCCACGCGCAGGTGGGGAAGGGAGAGGTGTCCGACGACAGCCGCTCCCTCTTCTCGGCCACCGGCGGGGTCGGGAAGACGGAAGGGTGCGCCGACCCCGGCCACCCCGAGCAGAACCTGTTCACCGTCATCCAGGTGTTCGCGCCCGGCAAGGGGGACGCGCCCGCGATGAAGCGGCTCGTCCCTGCGTACACGAAGGCGGTGGAGGGCTCGGACGAGTGCCGGCCGCCGCAGGGTGCGGCGGGCTCGTAGACTTGTAGACCTGTAGGCCTATAGGGCTGCGGGGCTGTGAGGCTCGTGCAGGCGGTTGCAGCGCGACGGCCCGGCGATCGGATGATCGCCGGGCCGTCGTCGTCACGCGCCGCGCGTGCGGCTCCGGGTCGGACCTCGGTCGGTGAACCCCTCCGGAGCACACGGCAGGGTGGGCGCCTCCCGCGCGCGCCCACCCTGTCCGATCCGCCTACGCGTTGCTCAGCCGCAACCGTCAGAAGGCGGCGGCGGAGCGGCGGTCGCCCTCCTGGTACGCCGGGCCCGCCATGCGGACCTTGCTGGCGATCTCCTTGAGGGAGGTGTGGATCTGCCGCGTCTCGGTGTCCCACTTCTTGTGGGCCGCGTCGGCCGCGGTCTTGGCCTCACCCTCGAAGGTGTCGGAGATGCCCTTGATGCGGGTCTGGATGTCCTCGAGGGCGCGGTCCAGCTGGGCCGCCTCCTTCTCGATGACACCAGCCGCGTCGTCGAGCGACGAGTAGGTGACGACCATCACGCCGTCGTTGTTGCCTGCCATGAGTTCTCCAAGTGGTTTCGTGCCGACGGTGGGCGGTTACGGTGTGCGGCTCTCGCTGGCTCAGAGGCGGGCGATGCCGGACGTCGCGGCGCGCTCCGCACCGGCGTCGCCCGAGAAACCGGCCGTCACGTCGACGCCCTTGAGCGCCTGCTCGATGTCCGAGTCGACGTTGGTGGCGTTGGTCCGGGTCACCTGGATGGCTTCCTGGAAGTTGAGCAGCAGCTTGGCGATGCGCACCATGCCCTGGTTGATCTCGTTCTGCTTGACGTCGAACGCACCGGCGCCGACACCCTTCCAACGGCCCTCGAGGCTGTCGATGACACCCTGGAGCGACCGCAGCTGACCCTTGACGCCCTCGAAGCGCGTCGTGAGGTCGTCCTGGAAGTCCTTGAGGCTCTGATCGCCGACCTTCTGGATCGTCATGTGACGCTCTCCCTCTTGTGGATTCTCTTGGTGACTGCGTGGGCCCGCGTGCGATGGGACGCGCTACGGGCCACGCGAGGTGGTCTTCGATGCGTCCGGGCCCGATCCGGCCCGGACGGGTCAGGCGGTGCGCCGCCGGCGCACGATCAGGAACGCCGCCACAGCCACGACGGCCACGACCGCCACGCCCCCGATGACAAGTCCCAGCGGACTGCCGCTGTCGGCGCTCTTGTCGGAGCCTGCCACAACGCCGTCCGCCGACGGCTTGGCCTCCGGGGCTTGTGACGAACCTGGTGCAGTCGACGCGCCGGGCTCCGTGGTCGCACCGGGCTTGCCACTGGCCCCGGACGTCCCGGCGGTGCCGGACGCGGCCGACTTGCCGCCGACCTTCTCGTTGGTCAGGGGGTTGATGTTCGGGTCGCCCGGCTTTCCGATGCCACGGTTGATGTTGGCGTTGGGACGGACGATTCCGTAACCGAGGGCATTACTGACGGTGCCGGGCTCCCAGTCATCGCTGCGAGCGGCGGACTCCAGCATGGCGCGCAACACCTGGTTCCCGGTCCAGTCGGGGTGCACGGACCAGATCAGGGCAGCGGATGCGGAAGCGATAGCAGCGGCATTACTCGTGCCTCCAGCTCTGCAGTAGCCCTTGAAGGTCTCGTCGCACCAGCCGGGAATGTCAGCGCCCGGAGCTGAGAGATCCACGTAATCGCCATGCTGCGAGTACCCCTCTGCTCGCCCTTCCCGGTTGGTCGCCGCTACGGCAATCGCTTCGGGATAGGCAGCCGGGAAGTTCTCCTTGTTTCCCCGCTTCGCGTCGTTGCCAGCCGAGGCAAACAGCAGCTTTCCCTTGGCCTGGGCATACTTGACTGCGTCCCTGACCGCGGTGGCGTAAAACTCGTTGCCGAAAGACATGTTGATAACCTTGGCCTCGCTGTCGGCGGCGGCCTTGATCGCTTCCTCCATGTCGAAGGCGTTTACCTTGTTCTCGTTCTGGAACTCGGTGTCGCTGATCCGGAAGGGAATGACCTTCGCTCCGGGGGCCAAGCCCTGAAGGCCACCGCCCTTCCCAGTACCGACGATGAGTTCTGCCATCGTCGTTCCATGGCCTGTGTAGTCGTCAGTCTCTTCGCCCTTGGCCTCGGTAAGGTCCTTGCCCTTCAGGACTTGGCCTTTGAGTGCGGGAGTGTCCGGGTTGACGCCAGTATCGATGACGGCGACGGTCACGCCCTCACCAGTTGAGGTCTTCCAGATCTCTTCGGCGTGCATGGCATCCAGGTACCACTGCTGAGACCGAACGTCGGCAGCACCCGCCAACGGGGCGGTGCCGACGAAACCGGCCGTCAGCACCACCGTCGCAGCCATCGTGCTGAGGAACCCTCGCCGAAGCCTGCGCACGTCGCTCATTCCTGCCGTCATCCTGACTTTCCGAGCCTTCCCAGTGGTTAGTCGATCACCGGCGGCACGGCACCGCGCCGACGGTTCGCCCATGTCTCTTCGTCTTCCGTCAGGTAGTCGGGGCGCGAAGAACCTTCGCGGTCCTGCTCATCACGGGCGGGACGCTGGTTCCCCCGGCCTCCCATGGGCGAGCCCGCAACGCGGCCGGATCCAGAACCGGCAGCGCCACGGGGAGTCCCGACGACGCCGTTCGTGCTGGGAGTGCCGCGGCCGACCGGGCGTGCCGCCTGGTTGCCGGAGTTGGCGCCCACGACACCCGCCTGGCTGGGCCGAGCCGCAGACGTGCGGCCTGCGGCCGGACCCTCGCCGCCGACGACCGTGCCCCTGGGAATCCGCGATCCGGTGTTCCCACTCTGCGAGCGCTGCTGCGTGCCACCGACGATGGGGTTGGAGCGGCCGGCACTGGGACCGGTGCTCGTACGCCCGGTGGCGGGCTGACCCGGGCCACCGGAACGGCCGACGGCCGGAGACTGCGTACGCGGTCCGCCCGCCGTCCGCTGACCGCCGGGGCTCTGGCGCTGCGCGCCGGGTCCACCCGATCGGCCCATCTGCGGCGTGGAGCGCCCGCCCTGCGTGCCCTGCGAGGTAGCCGGAGGCCCGCCCGCCTTCCCCATCGGTCCGCCCGAACGGCCCAGAGCCGGGGACGTCGTCGGTCCGTTCGGACGGCCCACGGCGGTCGGGCCGGTCGTGGTGCGCGGAACGCCCGGCGTGCCGGTGGCCCACGGGTTCGTCGTACGCGGAGGGGTGCCGAGCCCGACCGTGGGAGGCATTCCCGGGCCGGTCGGCCCCGGGCTTCCCTGAGGCACGGTCGGTGTGGGCGTGTGAGGCGTGACCGTGGGGGCGGGAGGCGTCGCGATGGTGTCGATCTGGACACTCGTGTCCGGCTGCTGGACCTGCTCGGTGCGGGCAGGCCCCACCGAACGGGCCGGATCGGTCTGGTCGAGTCCTCCCGTGCGAGACACCGCCTCGTGCGTGCGTGTCTCGCTGGCACCGACGTGTCCAGCCGACTCCCTGGCCAGGCCCTCACGGGCCGTACCGGAACCCGAGCCCGAGCCTGAGCCGTCAAGTTCTCGCTGCTGCCCGGACGGTCGCGGAACCTCGGCCTGGTACGTCTTCGGCGGCTTCGGCATCACCTGCGCCGCCAGCGTCCCTTGGGAAACGGCGTAGAAGGACGCCAGACGGTTCATCTGGTTGATGGCCTCCTGCCGGTCCTTTTCGACCTGCAGCGCCTTCTGGTAGTCCGGGTTGTCCTGAGTCTTCTCCGCCGAGTTGAAGTCCTCGGGCTTCTTCTGGATCAGCCGGCCGTCCCGCGGGGGCTTGGAGTTGCGTACGGACGCGAGGCCCCCTGCGGCCACCTTCATCTGGACGCCGACCGCGTTGGAGACCCTGCCGATACCCCAGGCGTAGCTCACGACCTCGGAGCCGTAGCGCTGGAACTCCGTGGCGGCCTCGCCCTCCCACTCCGTCGTCCTGACGCAGCCGTCCAGCTCCTGTGCGGCCGCGTTGAGGGCCTTCGTCGCCTCCTCCAGGGCTTCGCCGGCATCCGACAGATCGGTCGGGTTGGCGCTCTCCAGGAAGTCGATCATCGCGTTGAGTCGCTGATCGTCGAACGCGGTCTTGCCGAAGACGCTTCCGGGGTTCCTGATCCCCAGAGCCTCACCGAAGGTGTCGTTCCACCGTTCCACCGCGTCGGTGACGGCGAACTTGCCCTTGATCTCCGCCTGGTCCTGCTGCTGAGCCTGCTCCTGCTGCTGCGTCCGCTGCGTCGGATCCGGGTACGACGTCGGCTTCTTCGTCTCACTCATCGGTCGTCACCCCAGGTCCGTCTTGCCTCGGCCGCCCTCTCGGCGAGGCTTCGCCGGCTGAGCGGGATCCGTGGTCCGCGAGCTTTCCTCACGTTTGATCGCCTCATCGCGCTCACGGTCGAGGCGCGCCTGGATCTCATGGAAACGCCGACGCTGCTCGTCCTCCACGTTGGCATAGCCCACATCGGCACCATGGACGCCGATGGACAGGAGCTCGATCTGGCCGCTGAGCGACTTCGACAGCGAGACGAGTTCCCCGTGGACGCGGGCGTACTCCGCGTAGAAGCCCTCCGCCTCGGC
Source organism: Streptomyces laurentii (assembly GCF_040635425.1). NCBI lineage: Bacteria > Bacillati > Actinomycetota > Actinomycetes > Kitasatosporales > Streptomycetaceae > Streptomyces > Streptomyces laurentii. The sequence continues at coordinate 25,655 of NZ_JBEYHT010000078.1, forward strand.
GAAGGGGATTCCGGTACCGAATGACCCACGGGTCACCCGCTCCATGCCCACCTTCGCGGCACCGCCGTTGCCACCCTCGAGATTCGTGATGATGCCGTCGACGCGGTCGCGGAACTTCCTCAACGCTTCGACGCCGACCTTCAGGTCAGTTCCCACGGCAACCCCCCACACCCGTCACACCCGTCGCCTCGAACACGAGCCGATCCTCCCCGTTTACTACCACTGTCCTACTTTGCGATCGTGGCGACTCGCGATCCACGAATTGCATCGCGTACCACTGTAATCGGGGGGACTGACAGTCCCAAGTCTCTTCTTTGTCACGAGACTTCTACAGTCGGGCGTTGCACTCGTGTGCGGCCGCAATCTTCACTGCACGGTCCGGCGCCTTCTGCGCCGGGAGTCCCGTATCGCCACCGCGCAGCCCGCGATCGCCGCCACCAGGACGCCGCCGCCCACCACCACGTAGGTCGCCAGGCGGGCGGACCGCTGGTCCGGGGTCTCGCCCAGGTGGACCGTGGCCGGGGTCGGGGCCTCGGCGCGGGTGACGCCCTCGCGGGCGACCGGCTTCTCGATGGGTTTGTCGTCCTCCGTCAGCGCGCGGACCGGGTCGACGACGCCCCAGCCGACGAGGCGGTCGTGGCCCGCGACGGAACGTTCGGCGGTCTGTTCGATCTGGGCGACGATCTGGGCCTGCGTCCAGCCCTGGTGCTTGGCCTTGATGAGGGCCGCGAGGCCGGCGACGTACGGGGCGGAGAAGCTGGTGCCGTTGTCGGCGCAGTGGCCGCCGCCCGGGACCGTGGAGATCATGTCGACGCCGGGGGCGGCCACGCCCACGAAGTCGCCGGACTGGGAGAACGCGGCGCGTTCGTTGTTGCGGTCGGAGGCGGCGACGGCCAGGACGCCCTCGTACGAGGCGGGGTACGTGCGCTTGACGTTGCCGCCGAGGCCGTCGTTGCCCGCGGAGGCCACGACCACGATCTCCCTCGCCAGGGCCTTGTCGATGGCCTCCTTGAGCAGCGGGGTCGGCTCGACGGCGTTGGCCGTGTCCTGGGAGATGTTGATGACGTCGGCCTCTTTGGCGATCGCGTACTGGATCGCGTCGGCGAGCGTCTTCGCGGTGCCGTGGCCGTCCGCGTCGTTCTGCTGGACGGGGATGATCGTGGCGTCCGGCGCCAGGCCCACGAAGCCGGTGCCCTTGGCGGGGCGGGCGGCGATGATGCCGGCGACCTTGCTGCCGTGGCCGACGGTGTCGGTGGTGCCGTTCTCCTTGCCGCGTTCGAGCTTGTTGCCGTTGGCGTCCTTGGCGTCCTTCGGGATGAGGTTCACCCCGCTCTTCGCGTCCACCGCCTTGGCCAGCTGCGGGTTCTTCACGTCGACGCCCGTGTCGATGACGGCGACCCGGACGCCCTTGCCGGTGGACTGCGACCACAGCTGGTCCATCAGGACGCGCTGGAGCGACCAGGGGCGCCCTTCGTACTTCTTTCCGGGGAAGGTGCATGGGGAGCTGTCCTCCGCCGAGGCCGTCGATGCCGTCGAGAGCGGCAGGCCGATGACGGAGAGCACCGTTGCCGCCGACACGGCGAGCAAGCGTCGGGTAACCATCGTCGTCCCCGTCCTCACGAGCCCTGCGGCTGGCGCGCCGCGCCCGTGGACAGGCGGGGGCCGGTGGGCAGGAAGGTCGACCACTCGGCGGGGATGGGCGTCGGGTTGACGTTCTTGTACCCGAGGCGGCTCTGGGCCTGCTGCGCCTCCGCCTGCCGCGCCTGCTTCTCCTCGGCCGAGCCGCTGGAGCCGATGCCGGCGTCGTCGGTGGCGCTGTCGCCGTTGGACTGCATCGCGTAGCGGAGTCCGGTGTCGGTGACGAGGAAGAGGAAGCCGCTGGAGGTGGTGGATCCCTTGAACTGGCGGAAGAGCTGGCCCGATCCGGGCGTGACGTACGCGCTGCTGGAGCCGGTCGGCAGGGTGGCCGGGAAGTCCTTGCCCGCCCACGTGCTCAGCGTCGTCTTCCCGCTGTCGCCGTCGACCTTGCGCAGGACGTTGCAGACGGTGTTCCGGTTGCCGGAGCCGGCGCCCGCCTCGTTGACGGGGACGGGCTGGGCGCGCGGCCACTTCTTGCCCTTGCCGAACGCGCGGCCCGGCTGGAAGGCGCCGCCGCTGACCGAGGTCGCCTGGCCGGCCTGGCCGAGTTCGACGAGCTGGCGGCTGTTGAGGAGCAGCTTGGCCATGAAGTCGGAGACGGGGGCGACCCGGTCCTTGAGGACGACGTACATCTGCTTGCGGGTGCCGTCCGTCGCGGACAGCACCATGCCGACCTTGTTGACGTCGGCGCCCAGGCCGCTCACTCCGGCGGGGCTGCCGGCCTGGCCGGGGAGGGTCGGGAAGGAGATGGCGTCGCCCTGGTGCAGGGTGCTCAGCCACGCGGTGGAGACGCGCTGGGCGGCCCGGCCCTGGCCGACGAGCTGGCGCAGGAGCAGTTCGTCCTTCTCGACGGGGTAGGCGGTGCCCTTGGCGTCGACGACGTAGCGCTTGGCGTCGGGGCCCTCGACGTACAGGAGTTCGCCGCCGGTGAGGCGGTCGGCGCCGTCCGTCTTCTTCTCCTCGCGCTGCGCGAGGACGAACGCCGCCTTCTGGATCGCCCGGCCGCCCTCGCCCGGGCGCTCGCACACGGCCCAGCGCTTGGAGCCGCCGGCCTCCGGCTCGCTGGGCAGGCGGTCGGGGGCGTAGGGGATGCCGAGGGTGGCGCCGTGCGGGATCTTGCCGTCGTCGAGCGCGGACTCGTCGACGTTGATGACCTTGCCCTTGGCGGGGTCGAGGAGCAGCTTGGCCGACGACATGTTGAGGACCGGGTGGAGTTGGGTCTTGCCGCCGGTCTTGAGCACCACGTACCGGGTGGTCGACTTGCTCGCGATGATGACGTTCTCGCCGGGGGTGTCCCAGCCCTTGGGGGCGACCGGTTTGAACATGCCCCAGGCGCCGAAGACCGCGAGGATCACCACGCCGACGATGGCGCCCGGCGCCACGGCGCGGAGCGGGCGCGGCGCGCCCTCCTCCGAGCCCGTCGGATTCGGCTGAACGAACTGTGCGATCAGTCTCCGCTTCGCGAAGGTGTAGGCGTTCAGTTCATCGCGTCGTGATGCCATCTGATTCGTCGTCCCTCTCCCCGTCGGGCGACCAGGTTCCCACATTCGACAGGCCGTTCCGTCGCCCCGTCGGCCCCTACTATGCCTGTCGGCACTTGCGTCTCACCGCTCAGGTAGGGTGATCGCCCGGTCAACGCCCATGGGAAATCGGCTATTACGGACACGAGGGGGCAACGCGGCGATGAGTACGACGACGCGTGCACGGAGCGGGCGGCGGACCACCGAACGGGAGGCGCGATCTTCCCGACGGCAACGCAGCAATGAACCCCGCGGCGGGCGCCGTCGCGAGCCTCGTCCGGCCGCGTCCACGGCGCCGCGGGGCACTCCTCCGGCCGTTCCCGCGACCACCACGCTGCGCCCCCTGTCGCGTACCAGCCGGGTCGGTCCGGTCCAGCTGCGGCAGCTCGTTCTGGTGGAGGCGGCGCTCGCCCTGGTGGCGGTCGGATTCACGCTCGGCGGCCTGTGGATGGTGCCCACGTGCGTCGTCGCCGGAGTGCTCCTCGTCCTGACCGTGATCCGCCGCCGGGGCCAGGCCGTGCAGGAGTGGCTGTCGACCGCGGCGGCGCTGCGCTCCCGCCGGCGCAACACCGCGCCCGCCGCGCCCGATTCGGACCCCGCCCTCGTACCGGTGACGGAGAACGTGCGGGGCTTCGGCGCCTCGCCGTACGTCGACCGCGACCACCGCACCATCGGCATGCTGGGCGACGGTTCCTTCCTGACGGCCGTGCTGCGCGTCGAGGCGAGCGGTTCGGCGCTGCGGCCGGTCTTCGGCGCTCGCGCGTTCCCGCTGGCGCTGCTGGGCGGTGCGCTCGACGTCGACGGCATCGTCGCCGAGTCGGTGCAGCTGGTCCAGCAGGTCCACGCCGCTCCGGCACCGCATCTGCCCCGCGAGGCCGTGGCCCGGCTCGCGTACACGCCGCTGCAGGAGAAGACCGGGGCGCCCGCCCTGCGGCTGACCTGGGTGGCCGTGAAGCTCGACCCCGAGCTGTGCCGGGAGGCGGTGGAAGCCCGCGGCGGCGGTCTGGAGGGCGCGCAGCGTTGTCTGGTCCGGCTCGCGGACCATCTGGCCAGCCGGATCACGGGTGCCGGTTTCCAGGCCGTGGTGCTGGACCAGGAGGAGCTGAACGCCACCATCGCGACCGCCGCGTGCACCAGCCCGCACGCCGCCGCGCGGGCCGGCCGGCCAGGGGCGGCGCCCCAGCGGCGTACGGCCGAGACGGCGCGGGTGTGGCGGTGCGACGACCGCTGGCACACCACGTACACGGTGGGCCGCTGGCCGGAGTTGGGGCGCGGTGCGACGCCGCTGCCCCGGCTGGTCTCGCTGCTGACCTCCGTACCGGCGTACGCGACGACGTTCAGCGTCACCGTCCGGCGCGGCAAGCGGCAGGGCGACATGGAGGTCGCCGGCCACGTACGGATCACCGGCGGCTCCGACAACGAACTGGTCCGGGTGCGCCGGACCTTGGAGCAGGCGGCGCGGACCGCGAAGGTCGGCCTGCTGCGGCTGGACCGCGAGCAGCTGCCCGGCATGCTGGCGACGATGCCACTGGGCGGTGCCCGGTGAGGGGACGGGGTGGAGCGGTGAAGGGACTGCGCGGTCTGATCGGCCCGCGGCACGCGGGGCACAGCATGCCCGCGGACCATCTCGGGGCCCTTTCCCTCCCGGTCGGCGACGACGGGGTGGTCATCGGGGAGGACGCCGAGGGGCGGTCGCAGCTGGTGGGCTTCCACCGTTCGACGCCGTACGACGTGCTGCTCATCGGCGGTCTGTGGACGGCGCAGGTGCTGGCGCTGCGCGCGGCCGGCACCGGCGCCCGCGTGGTCGTCGAGACCGGCCGGCCGCGGGAGTGGGTCCGGCTGGCCCAGGCGGCGGGCGCGGGCCTGGAGTGCATCACGCTGCACGACGTGGGACGGGTGCCGCCGCTGGGCGCGACCGTCGGCAGTCCGGTCGTCGTGGTGCGGGACTGCGGCATGCGGCCGCCGCGCGGGCGGGTCGTCTCGTCGCCGTGGCAGTCCGTGCTGACGCTGCTGCCGTATCTGAGCCCGGTGGCACCGCGGTTGATGCGCGCCGCCACGCTCGTCGGCGTGCAGCGGGTCTCGCCGCAGGAGGCCCAGCAGACGGGCCGCATCCTGGGCCTCGCGCAGAGCGAGGTCGACGCGCTGCCGACGCTCGCGGACGGCGTGACGCTCTGGTGCGGCGGCGGTGAACGGCACTGGGTGATGACGACGCCCATGGACGCGGAGACGGGCCTGCTCGGCATGGCCCGCCGGATGGACTGACCCGTCGAACACGCCCCGGCGGCACACGAAGCCGCCTAGTATCCGTGCAGTGACGCTGAGCTACCCGAACTGCTGGGTGTCACGGGATACTTGGGCCGGCCTTCCGGCCGCGAGCGGCAAGCGAAAGGAACCCCCATGGGAAGCGCGCAGGAGAAGGACGAGCTGTACGCCCTCGACATCTCGGGTGTCGAGTGGCACGGCGCCCCCGGCACGAGCCCGGACGAGGAGCGGGTCGAGATCGCCCATCTGCCGGGCGGCGCGGTCGCGATGCGGTCCTCGCTGGACCCGGACACCGTGCTGCGGTACACCGAGGCGGAGTGGACGGCGTTCGTACTCGGCGCCCGCGACGGCGAGTTCGACCTGCGCTGACCGCGTCCTGCGGGGCGGCCGGGTCCGGTCGTGCCTGGTCACGCCTGGTCACGCCTGGCCTTGTTCGGTCTTGTTCGGTCTTTTCCGGCCTGTCCGGCCGGCGGTTCGCGTGCCCGGCCAGGGGTACGGCCGCCGGTCCGCCGCTCCTCCCGGGGCGTCCCGTCGTCAGCACACCGGATCGGTCGACGGACCCCGGACGGTTGTACGGGCTTGGCGCACACGGCTCTTCGAACACCGTCGCACGGGAGTGACCGGAGCGCGGCACGTGACGCAGGGGACAGCTTCCGGGAGCGGACGGGCCTGCCGCACGGGTGTTGCGGGCGTTTAGGGTGGGTCGGGGCGCGGCATCGACCCGCGGGCATGTTCGTCATGTTCCCGGGGTGAGCCGGGCCGATCGGCAGTGAACGGTGGCCCCGACGCACGACCGCACAGGGTGCTCGACCACACCAGGAGGCAAAGTGAACGGCGATCGCGACGACATCCACGGGGACTGGAACCTTCCCGTCGACGAGTCCGACGCAGATCCCGCCGAGATGACGGGTGAGTTCACCATCGACTACACCGCTCCGGCCTGGTACACGCAGAACGCGTCGGGCGGAACGGGTGGCGGGGTGCCCACGCCTCCTCCGCCGACCGGTGCGCCCCTGGCGATCCCGGACGGCTGGACCTCGAACCCGGCGGCCCCTGCTCCCACCCCCGCTCCGACGCCGGGACCGGCCGCTGTTCCGGCGCCCGCTCAGGAGCCCTCTCCGGTGCCCGTTCAGGCCTCCGCGCCCGTACCGGAGCAGGAGCACGAGCCCGCGGCCGTGCCGTTCGGCGGCGGCGACGTGGAGAGCGGTGCGACCATGCGCTTCTCCCCCGCCGCGCTGAAGCGCGAGTTCGCGGAGCGCGACCGGCAACTGGCGGAATCCCGCGCGTCGTCGGCTTCAAGCTGACCGGTCAGCTCAAGCCGGGCACCACCGCCACCGACCTGGTGCTCACCATCACCGAGATGCTGCGCAA
>NZ_JBEYHT010000079.1:0-32143 GCF_040635425.1 Streptomyces laurentii
CTCGCCGCGGCCACCTTGACCAGGTCTTTCAGCCGTGAGGAACCGCCCTGGCGGGCCGGGACTACGGACGGTTGAGGCGGATGGAGTTGATGTCGGTGAGGTTCGCCGCCTTCCAGCCGCCGGCGGGGATCCGGCCGCCGGTGCAGTCGCCACCGTTGTACTTGTAGCAGAGGTCGGCGCTGGCGCCGCCGGTCTGGTTGTTGATCACCCAGTGCCACCCGTACTGGCCGGACAGGTTGTGGGCGTCGTACGCCCAGTACGTGTCGGTCAGGGTGCTGCTGTTCGCGACCTGGTCCTCGGCGTACACGCAGACGGCCCCGGACGGGCAGCCGTAGAGGCTACCGGCGGCCGCGGCGTTGGCGCTGCCGGCTCCCGTCATCAGAGTGGCGACGGCACCGACCGTGGCCACGGATGCTCCGAGCACGACCTTCAGGTTCCTCACGGTGTTCCCTTCCTCTTCTCTGTCCGAAGAGGGCGCCCGCGTATCCCGCCCCCGACAGCCTCCCCCGTCCCGGCTGCCGAACCGATCTCCGGTTCCGGCGTGGATCGTCCCCCCGTGAATGACGGGCAGGACCAGCATCCGGGCGACACACCCTGGTGAGTACCTCGGACAACAGAGGGCGCCCGGTCGCCGGCCCCCGGACACCCGTGACAATCGCTCAATAATCGAACGGATGTGTGAGAAGCTGCTTTCGGGGTGGCCGGTCGCGCGTGATCGCGGACGGTCCGACCCCCGTACGCCTCGCAGGTCGTGACGCCGGGTGGCCCGGTCTCCGGCCGATCATGGACGCACCGATGAGTTTCTCCGGACCGGAGAGTCTCACCACTGTCGTCCGACAACACTGGAGGAACACGTGACCCAGCTCTTGAAAGTCCAGAACTTCAACGTCTCCAGCGACGGCATCGCCGCCGGCTTCGACGAGGACCAGAGCCTCGACAACCCGTTCGGCATCGCCGACCTGCCGCAGAAGATGTTCGGCTGGGCCGGGGCCACCGCGAGCTGGCCCAACCGCACCGACCCCGGCGGCAGCCGCGGCCTCGACGACTACTTCACCCGGGACTTCTCCCACAACATCGGCGCCGAGATCATGGGCCGCAACAAGTTCGGGCCCCAGCGCGGGCCGTGGGAGAACCTCGACTGGCAGGGCTGGTGGGGCGACGAACCGCCGTTCCACACCCCGGTGTTCGTCATGACGCACCACCCGCGGCCGTCGATCACGCTCTCCGACACCACGTTCCACTTCGTCGACGCCGACCCGGCCACCGCCCTCGCGCAGGCCAAGGAGGCGGCGCAAGGCAAGGACGTCCGGCTCGGCGGCGGGGTGCGCACCATCCGGGAGTTCCTCGACGCCGGGCTCATCGACACCCTGCACGTGGCGGTCTCGCCGCTGAAGCTCGGCGACGGGCAGCGGCTGTGGGACTCTCCCGACGAGCTGCGCGACCGCTACCACCTGGAGATCGTGCCCAGCCCGAGCGGCGTGACGCACCACATCTTCTGGCGCGACTGAACACCCCTGCCCGCCCGGCCTCCAGGGCCGGGCGGGCCGGTGGACACACTCCCGGGCCGGCGCACGCGCCTACGCCCTGCGCACACGCCCTACGCGCGCGCCCTACGCTCTGCGCGCGCGCCCTCGCGGGTGCCTCGACGCAGTGGTCGTAGCCGGTGCCGTAGCCGGGCTCGCACGGGGGCCGGGGCGGCTCGGGCGGCTCCGGCGGGCCCACCGGGACGACCTCCCACACCGCGTGGATGGTGCCGCTGGTGCCCTGCGCGACATTGCCGGTCCACGGCGGCATCTCGGCGGTGATGGTGAACTGCGCCGAGCTCTCACCGGGCCGCAGCGTCACGTCGTGCCATCCCTCGAAACCGAGCTCGATGAACGGGGCGATCGTGCCCTCGATCCACAGGCCCTCGAAGAACACCTCCATGGGCCGGTCGGTGTTGTTGACGACGACACCGGTCCAGCTGCCCCGCCAGCCCGGGTAGACGCCGCCACCCTCCAGCGCGGAGAGCGGGATCGGCGGGATGGCCACCTGGTGCACGGTCGGCGTGTCGACGCTCACGGTGATGTCGGGATCGGCGCGCGGCGCCCGGACGTCGTGCCGACCACCCGCCCCCGCGCGCAGGTCAGACGGCGCGCCAGAGGGCCGGGACCGACGGGGGCTCCCAGCCCGGCTGGGCGGTGTGGGCCTGGAGGCAGACGTACCCGCGGCCGGCGTACGTGACGGCGTCGCCCGCCCGGTACGCGGTGCCGACCGCCCACGTCCCGCCCGGCGCGGTCGCCGTCGCCGTGGGGGTGGGCGTCGGGCTCGGGCCGGGGTCCTGGGCGATGTTCAGGACGAAGTCGAAGGCCGCCTCCTTGGCGCCGCCGCCCACGTCCCGTACCGCCATCAGCAGCCGCGCGTCGAAGATCGAGTCCGTGTTGTTGCGGGGCTCGCCCGGGAAGTACAGCTGCGTCGTGAGAATCGGGCGGCCCGGTGCCTGCACCTTGACGTGGAGGTGGCGGGTGCGGCCCGGGTAGAGCCCCGGCACGATCGTCGTGAGCTTGAACCCCCCGTCCGCGCCGGTGAATTGGTGGCCGCGGAAGCGGAACCCGGTGTTGTCGTACGCCCCGTTGGTGTCGGCCTGCCAGAAGTCCATCAGGACGCCGGGTATGGGCTTGCAGGCGCGCCCGAAGACGTAGCCGCCGACGGTCAGCGGCACACCGGACGTGCCCGGCTCCAGCAGGCTGGTACGCAGCGGGGAGTTGGGCTTGAAGTACGGGCCCTCCATCTGCTCGATGGTGGGCGCGTCGCCGTCGTGGCACTCGGGGGTGATCGGGGGCGGGGTGGCGCCGTCGGTGAGGTTACGGGCGAGTGCGGGGACGCCCATGAGGACCGCGGGCGCCGCGATGCCGGCCGCGAGGGCCGCGCGCAGCACCGTCTTGCGGGTGACGTGTCCGGCGGGGGTCGTGTCTCGGTCCATGCCTGCTCCTGGAATGGGGAGTGGGGGGTGGCGGAATGGAACGAGCAGAAACCTAGGCCGGTCCGGGGCCGGCTTCGATGGACGGAGCACGGCGGTCGTGGTGCTTTCGGAAGCCGCCCGGACTCATGCCGGTCTCGCGGCGGAAGAAGCGGCAGAAATACGCCGGATCGTCGAAGCCGGTGCGGGCCGCGATCTGACGGACCGACAAGTCGGTGCGGGCGAGCAGGCGTTGGGCCTCCCGGGTGCGGGCCTCGCGGAGCAGGCTGCCGGGCGTGCGGCCGACGGCCGCCCGTAACGCCTCGGTGAGATAGCCCGGGGTGACCCCGAGCCGGTCGGCGCACTCCCGTACCGAACCGAGGACGTCCGGGCCGGTGCCGGCGAGCAGCCGGGCGAACTCCTCGGCGACCGCGTGCCGCCCGGCCCCCACCTCGCCGCCTCCGGCGCCCCCGGCACCCGCCCCGTACACCCCGCCCCCGTACACCCCGTCCGCGAGTTCCGGCGGCCGGTCCCCCAGCCGGGCCATGCGCACCAGGAGGACGTGCAGCAGCGAGCGCAGCACCGTGGCGAACCCGGGGTCCCCGTGCCGGTACTCCTCGCTCAGCTCGGCCAGGAGCCGGCCGGTGCGGGCGTGCGCGGCCGGGTCGAGGCAGTGCCAGGGCCGCGCGCCGACGCGGCGCAGCAGGTCCCGGTCGCCGCTCTGGCCGACCAGGAAGTCCGGGGTGAACAGGACGACATGGCCGTCGAGGTCCCGGGTGTCCTCCCAGTGGTGGACCTGCCCGGGCACGATCACGCCCAGATGCGGCGGCCGGAGCTCCCAGCGGGCCAGGTCGACGACATGGGTGCCGGTGCCGCGGGTGACGTGCACGATCTCGTAGAAGGTGTGCCGGTGCGGGAAGGCGGCCCGGGAGTACCGGCCGATCTCGTCGAAGCTGCCGATGGCGAACGGCACGTCGTCCGGCAGCCGCATTTCCAGGCTGTGGACGGGCGGGGTGTCGGCTAACCGGGCGGTCCCGCGCATCGGGCGGCTCCCTCCTCGGCGGGCCCGCGACGGGCGCGCGACGAGCACGTGACGGTGGCGCGATCGGCCATTGGTCTCGACCAATACGTCACCCCACGATGGCACGACTCACCCCGTCGGGTCACCCCCGCGTGGACGCCCTCCGCATGCGCCCCGCCCGCCCTAGGGTGACGCTTCTGTCACCCCGTCCGCCCGCCCCGCCCGCCCCGCCCGCCCCGCCTCGCACTCCGCCCGTACGCCGCCCGCACCCCTCTCCCGAGGAGCTTCCGCATGCCCCGTTCCTTCCTCGCCGCCTGCGGCGCCGCCGCCCTCGCGCTCGCCTCACCCCTGCTCCTGCCGGGCTCCGCCCACGCGGGCGACAACGGCTCCGTGGAGCGCGACCTGGGACGGGCGTACAACGCCACGGCGAAGTACCTCCACGAACCGAACGCGCCCCAGGACGACTTCCTCCGCACCGACGACTGCAAGTCGGACCCGGCGATGGGCGGCATGGGCTACCACTACGCCAAGCTCGCCGACCTCGGCTCCACCGACCCGTCCCGCCCGACCGCCCTGCTGTACGCGACCGGGAAGAACGGCGAGCGGCACCTGGTCGGGGCAGAGTGGATCGTCCGGAGCACGGGGCAGCCGGCGCCGGTGATGTTCGGCCGGAAGTTCGACGGGCCCTTCGACATCGCGGGCCTCGGCCGGGTCTTCGACCGCCACGTCTGGCTCTACGAGGAGAACCCGGCCGGCCTCTTCGCCCGCTTCAACCCGCGGATCTCCTGCCCGTAAGCCCCGCGGGCGGGCCCGGACACGGCCCTGCACGCGGCCCGCACACGGCCCGCACACGACGAAGGGGCCCGGCGCGAAGCCGGGCCCCTTCCCTCGTACGCCGAACCGGACGGCTATCGCACGAACACGCCCGCCTGGCTCGCCAGGTCCAGGAAGTACTGCGGCGCGAAGCCCAGCGCCAGCGTGACCACGACACCCGCCGTGATCGCGACCGACGTGAAGCCCGACGGCACCGCGACCGTCGGCCCGTCGGCCTTCGGCTCGCTGAAGAACATCAGCACGATCACCCGGATGTAGAAGAACGCGGCGATCGCCGACGAGATCACACCGACCACGACCAGCGCGCCCGCGCCGCCGTCCGCCGCCGCCTTGAACACCGCGAACTTGCCCGCGAAGCCCGAGGTCAGCGGAATGCCGGCGAAGGCCAGCAGGAACACCGCGAAGACCGCCGCGACCAGCGGCGAACGGCGCCCGAGCCCCGCCCACTTGGACAGGTGCGTCGCCTCGCCGCCCGCGTCGCGCACCAGCGTGACGACGGCGAAGGCGCCGATCGTCACGAAGGAGTACGCGGCCAGGTAGAACAGCACGGACGAGACACCGCTCGGGGTCGCCGCGATGACACCGGCCAGGATGAACCCGGCGTGGGCGATCGACGAGTAGGCGAGCAGCCGCTTGATGTCGGTCTGCGTGATGGCGACGATCGCACCGCCCAGCATCGTGACGATCGCGACGGCCCACATGACCGGCCGCCAGTCCCAGGTGAGCCCGGGCAGCACCACGTAAAGCAGCCGCAGCAGCGCGCCGAACGCGGCGACCTTCGTCGCGGCGGCCATGAAGCCGGTGACGGGGGTCGGGGCGCCCTGGTAGACGTCCGGGGTCCACATGTGGAACGGGACGGCGCCGACCTTGAAGAGCAGACCCATCACCACCAGCGCGAAGCCGATGAGCAGCAGGACGTCGTTGCCCATGGTGCCGGCGAGCGCCGGGTCCGCCGAGGTGACGGCGCCGCTGACGACGTCGGCGATGGTGGCGTACGTGACGGAGCCCGCGTAGCCGTACAGCAGCGCCGTGCCGAACAGCAGGAACGCGGAGGAGAAGGCGCCGAGCAGGAAGTACTTGACCGCGGCCTCCTGCGAGATCAGCCGCTTGCGGCGGGCGAGGGCGCAGAGCAGGTACAGCGGCAGCGAGAAGACTTCCAGCGCGATGAAGAGCGTCAGCAGGTCGTTGGCGGCCGGGAAGACCAGCATGCCGGCGACCGCGAACAGGGCGAGCGGGAAGACCTCGGTGGTGGTGAAGCCGGCCTTGACGGCCGCCTTCTCCTGCTCGCTGCCGGGTACGGCGGCGGCCTCGGCGGCGAACGAGTCGACCCGGTGTCCGCCGTCGGCCGGGTCGAGGCGCCGCTCGGCGAAGGTGAGAATGGACAGGATCGCGGCCAGCAGGATGGTGCCCTGGAGGAACAGGGCGGGCCCGTCGACGGCGACGGCGCCCATGGCCGCGATGTGCGCCTTGGTCGAGCCGTACCCGCCGGCGGCGAGGCCGACGACCGCGGCGAACGCGGCGGCCAGCGCCAGGACGCTCAGGAACACCTGCGTCCCGTGGCGGCCCCGGCGCGGCACGAAGGCCTCGACGAGGACGCTGAGCACGGCCGCGCCGACGACGATGAGCACGGGCGAGAGCTGGGTGTACTCGATGTGGGGGGCCGGGATCTTGTCGACCGGCCCGGCCGCCGCCGTCCACAGGGTGTGGACGGCGGGTGCGACGGCGGAGGAACTCACTTGGCCGCCTCCACTTCGGGGTTGGGGTCCTGCTGCTGGACGTCGGACATGGTGTGCCGCACCGACGGGTTGACGATGTCGGTCAGCGGCTTCGGGAAGACCCCGAGGAAGATGAGGACGGCGATCAGCGGGGCGACCACCGCCAGCTCGCGCGGCCGCAGGTCGGGGAGCTTCTTCACCTCCTCCTTCACCGGGCCCGTCATCGTCCGCTGGTAGAGGACGAGGGTGTAGAGCGCGGCGAGGACGATGCCGGTGGTGGCGATGATCCCGGCCACCGGGTAACGCGAGAAGGTGCCGACCAGGACCAGGAACTCGCTGACGAACGGGGCGAGTCCGGGCAGCGACAGGGTGGCCAGGCCGCCGATCAGGAAGGTGCCGGCGAGCACCGGGGCGACCTTCTGCACCCCGCCGTAGTCGGCGATGAGCCGCGAGCCGCGCCGGGAGATCAGGAAGCCGGCGACGAGCATCAGGGCGGCCGTGGAGATGCCGTGGTTGACCATGTAGAGCGTGGCGCCGGACTGGCCCTGGCTGGTCATCGCGAAGATGCCCAGGACGATGAAGCCGAAGTGCGAGATCGACGCGTACGCCACCAGGCGCTTGATGTCGCGCTGGCCGACCGCGAGCAGCGCGCCGTACACGATGCTGACGAGCGCGAGGGCGACGATCACCGGCGTGGCCCACTTCGACGCCTCCGGGAAGAGCCCGAGGCAGAAGCGGAGCATCGCGAAGGTGCCGACCTTGTCGACGACCGCGGTGATGAGGACGGCGACCGGGGCGGTGGCCTCGCCCATCGCGTTCGGCAGCCAGGTGTGCAGCGGCCACAGCGGCGCCTTCACCGCGAAGGCGAAGAAGAAGCCGAGGAACAGCCAGCGCTCGGTGCTGCCCGCCATCTCCAGCGAACCGTTCGCCCGCGCCTCGATGATCTCGGGGAGCGAGAAGCCGCCGGCGACGACGTACAGACCGATGACGGCGGCCAGCATGATCAGGCCGCCGACCAGGTTGTAGAGCAGGAACTTGACCGCCGCGTACGAGCGCTGGGCCGCCGCGTTCTGGTCGGTGCCGGTGTGGGCGCGGTCGCCGAAGCCGCCGATGAGGAAGTACATCGGGATGAGCATGGCTTCGAACAGGATGTAGAAGAGGAAGACGTCGGTGGCCTCGAAGGAGAGGATCACCATCGCCTCCACCATGAGGATCATGGCGAAGAAGCCCTGCGTGGGCCGCCACCGGGAGGACGACGTCTCCAGAGGGTCGGCGTCGTGCCAGCCGGCCAGCACGATGAACGGGATCAGCAGCGCGGTGAGGCCGATGAGCGCCACCCCGATGCCGTCCACGCCCAGCTCGTAGCGGACGCCGAACTCCTTGATCCAGGAGTGGGATTCGGTGAGCTGGTAGCGGGCGCCGCCGGGCTCGAAGCGGGCGAAGACGACCGCCGCGCACGCGAGCGTGACGAGCGAGACGCCCAGCGCCAGCCATTTGGCGGCGGTACGGCGGGCCGCGGGCACGGCGGCGGTGAGGATCGCACCAACCGCCGGCACCGCTGCCGTCACCGTCAGGAGCGGGAAGGACATGGGGGTTACACCGCCCTCATCAGCAGGGTCACGGCGATGAGCACCGCCGCGCCTCCGAACATGGAGACCGCGTACGACCGCGCGTAGCCGTTCTGGAGCTTGCGCAGCCGGCCGGAGAGCCCGCCGACCGAGGCCGCCGTGCCGTTGACCACCCCGTCCACGAGGCTGTGGTCCACGTACACGAGGGAGCGGGTCAGATGGGTACCGCCGCTCACGAAGACCGCGTGGTTCAGGTCGTCCTGGAGCAGGTCGCGGCGGGCGGCCCGGGTGAGCAGCGAGCCGCGCGGGGCGACGACGGGCACCGGGTTCCGCCCGTACTGGAGATAGGCGAGGCCGACGCCGAGGATCATCACGACGATGGTGGCCGTGGTGACGACTCCGGCGCTGATCGGCGGGTTGCCGTGGGCGAAGCCGGTGACCGGCTCCAGCCACTCCACGAAGCCGCTGAACTCGAAGACCGCGCCGCCGGCGACCGAGCCGACCGCGAGCAGGATCATCGGGAGCGTCATCGAGCGGGGCGACTCGTGCGGGTGCGGCAGCGCGCCATGCTCGTCCGGCTGCCAGCGCTTCTCGCCGAAGAAGGTCATCAGCATCACGCGCGTCATGTAGTACGCGGTGATGGCCGCGCCGAGCAGGGTGACCGAGCCGAGGATCCAGCCCTCGGTGCCGCCCTGGGCGAACGCCGCCTCGATGATCTTGTCCTTGGAGAAGAAGCCGGACAGGCCGGGGAAGCCGATGATCGCGAGATAGCCGAGGCCGAAGGTGACGAAGGTGACCGGCATGTACGCGCGCAGGCCGCCGAACTTCCGCATGTCGACCTCGTCGTTCATGCCGTGCATGACCGAACCGGCGCCGAGGAAGAGCCCGGCCTTGAAGAAGCCGTGCGTGACCAGGTGCATGATCGCGAAGACGTAGCCGATCGGACCGAGACCGGCCGCGAGGATCATGTAGCCGATCTGCGACATCGTCGATCCGGCGAGCGCCTTCTTGATGTCGTCCTTCGCGCAACCGACGATCGCACCGAAGAGGAGCGTGACCGCGCCGACGATGGTGACGACGAGCCGGGCGTCCGGCGCCGCGTTGAAGATGTCGGCGGAGCGGACGATCAGATAGACGCCGGCGGTGACCATGGTGGCGGCGTGGATGAGGGCCGAGACCGGGGTCGGGCCCTCCATCGCGTCGCCGAGCCAGGACTGCAGCGGCACCTGGGCCGACTTGCCGCAGGCGGCGAGCAGCAGCATGAGGCCGATCGCGGTCAGCTTGCCCTCGGTCGCGTCGCCCGCCGCGTCCAGGACCGGCTTGAAGGCGAAGGTCCCGAAGGTGGTGAACATCAGCATGATCGCGATCGACAGGCCCATGTCGCCGACCCGGTTGACCAGGAACGCCTTCTTCGCGGCGGTGGCCGCGCTGGGCTTGTGCTGCCAGAAGCCGATGAGGAGGTACGAGGCGAGGCCGACGCCCTCCCAGCCGAAGTACAGCAGCAGGTAGTTGTCGGCGAGGACGAGCAGGAGCATCGCCGCGACGAACAGGTTGAGGTAGCCGAAGAAGCGGCGGCGGCGCTCGTCGTGCTCCATGTACCCGATCGAGTACACGTGGATGAGCGTGCCGACGCCGGTGATCAGCAGCACGAAGGTCATCGACAGCTGGTCGAGCTGGAAGGCGATGTCCGCCTGGAAGCCCCCGACCTGGATCCAGCTGAACAGGAACTGGTGCAGGGCCCGGTCGTCGGCGCTCTTGGAGAGCATGTCGACGAACAGGACGACACCGATGACGAACGACGCGGCGGCCATCACCGTGCCGAGCAGATGCCCGGCCTTGTCGAGCCGGCGGCCGCCGCACAGCAGGACGGCCGCTCCGAGCAGGGGCGCCGCGACGAGCAGCGCAATGAGGTTGTCCACGGTCAGCCCCTCACAGCTTCATCAGGCTGGCGTCGTCGACCGAGGCCGAGTGACGGGCACGGAAGACGGACACGATGATCGCGAGTCCGACCACGACCTCCGCGGCGGCGACGACCATCGTGAAGAAGGCGATGATCTGGCCGTCGAGGTTGCCGTGCATTCGGGAGAAGGTGACGAACGCGAGGTTGCAGGCGTTGAGCATCAGCTCGACGCACATGAAGAGCACGATCGCGTTGCGCCGGATGAGCACCCCGACACCGCCGATGGTGAACAGCAGGGCGGAGAGGTACAGGTAGTTGACGGGGTTCACCGGGTGGCCTCCTCTTCGTCCCGGACCAGGTCCCGGCCCTCGGCACCGTCCCGGCCGCGGCCGAGGCGCTCGGCCGAGCGCTGTTCCAGCGCCTTCAGGTCGGCCATCGCCTCGCGGGACACGTCCCGGATCTGGCCGCGCTTGCGCAGCGTCGAGATCACGGTCAGCTCGGCCGGGGTGCCGTCGGGCAGCAGACCGGCGATGTCCACCGCGTTGTGCCGGGCGTAGACGCCGGGCGCGGGCAGCGGCGGCAGGTGCGTGCCTTCCCGTACGCGCTGCTCGGACAGCTCGCGCTGGGTGTGGGCGCGTTCGGTGCGCTCGCGGTGGGTGAGGACCATCGCGCCGACGGTCGCGGTGATGAGCAGCGCGCCGGTGATCTCGAAGGCGAAGACGTACTTGGTGAAGACGAGGGCGGCCAGGCCCTCGACGTTCCCGCCGTACGCGGAGTTCGCCGCGCCGAGGCCGTTGAACGACTTCAGCGAGGCGTTGCCGATGCCGGCGATCAGCAGGATGCCGAAGCCGAGACCGCACAGGGCGGCCCACCAGCGCTGGCCCTTGATGGTCTCCTTCACCGAGTCGGCGGCGGTGACGCCGACCAGCATGACGACGAAGAGGAACAGCATCATGATCGCGCCGGTGTAGACGACGACCTGGACGATGCCGAGGAAGTACGCGCCGTTGGCGAGGTAGAAGACCGCCAGGACGATCATGGTGCCGGCGAGGCACAGCGCCGAGTGGACGGCCTTGCGCATCAGGATCGTGCCGAGGGCACCGAGGACGGCGACCACGCCGAGCACCCAGAACTGGAACGCCTCGCCCGTGGAGGTGGTCGACGCGGCCGCGGCGGCCAGGGAGTTCGCCGCGAGGTCGAGGCCGGGGTTCACGCTCATGCGTCCGCCCCCTCCGGCTCGCCCTTCTCGCCCTTGGACACGGCGACCTGGCGGACGGTGCCGGGGGCGGCCTCGGTGACCAGGCCCCGGTAGTAGTCCTGCTCGTCCATGCCCGGGTAGATGGCGTGCGGGGTGTCGACCATGACGTCGTCGAGGCCCGCGAGCAGCTGCTCCTTGGTGTAGATCAGGTTCTCGCGGGAGGAGTCGGCCAGTTCGAACTCGTTGGTCATCGTCAGCGCGCGCGTGGGACACGCCTCGATGCACAGGCCGCACAGGATGCAGCGGGCGTAGTTGATCTGGTACACCCGCCCGTACCGCTCACCCGGGGAGTAGCGCTCCTCGTCGGTGTTGTCGGCGCCCTCCACGTAGATGGCGTCGGCCGGGCAGGCCCACGCGCACAACTCGCAGCCGACGCACTTCTCCAGACCGTCGGGGTGACGGTTGAGCTGGTGCCGGCCGTGGAAGCGGGGCGCCGTGGTCTTCTGCTGCTCCGGGTACTGCTCGGTCAGCCGCTTCTTGAACATGGCCTTGAAGGTCACGCCGAAACCGGCCACCGGATTCTGGAAATCAGACACGGTCCGTCTCCTCTCCCTCACTCGCGGTAGCAGTATCGGGGCCACCACTGACAATCAGCTCCCGCTCACCGCGGGACCGGCGCCTCGGTACGGGCGGCAGGGACTGTCCTGGCTTGGGCGGTACGGGGAATCCGCCCGCCATCGGGTCGAACGGGGCCTCGCGCTCGGCCTCCGCGGCCTCGCCCTTGGCCTTCTTGTCGCGGAAGACGTCCGCCACGAAGGACAGCAGCAGCACCGCGAGGACGGCGCCGGCGACCGACAGGACGATGGTCCGGAAGTCGTAGCCCTCGTTGCCCAGCGCCCGGACGGTGGCGACCAGCATCAGCCAGACCACGGAGACCGGGATGAGGATCTTCCAGCCCAGCTTCATCAGCTGGTCGTAGCGGACCCGGGGCAGGGTGCCGCGCAGCCAGATGAAGAAGAACAGCAGCAGCTGCACCTTGAGGACGAACCAGAGCATCGGCCACCAGCCGTGGTTGGCGCCCTCCCAGAAGCCCGAGACGGGCCACGGGGCGCGCCAGCCGCCCAGGAAGAGGGTGGTCGCGACGGCCGAGACGGTCACCATGTTGACGTACTCGGCGAGCATGAACAGCGCGAACTTGATCGACGAGTACTCGGTGTTGAAGCCGCCGACCAGGTCGCCCTCGGACTCCGGCATGTCGAAGGGGGCGCGGTTGGTCTCGCCCACCATCGTCACGATGTAGATGAGGAAGGAGACCGGCAGCAGCACGATGTACCAGCGGTCGGCCTGCGCCTCCACGATCGCCGAGGTCGACATCGACCCGGAGTAGAGGAAGACGGAGGCGAACGCGGCGCCCATGGCGATCTCGTACGAGATCATCTGCGCGGCCGAGCGGAGACCGCCGAGCAGCGGGTACGTCGAGCCGGAGGACCAGCCCGCGAGGACGATGCCGTAGATGCCGACGGACGCGACCGCGAGGACGTACAGCATCGCGATCGGCAGGTCGGTCAGCTGCATCGTGGTGCGCTGGCCGAAGATCGACACCTCGTTGCCGGACGGGCCGAACGGGATGACGGCGATGGCCATGAACGCCGGGATGGCGGCCACGATCGGCGCGAGGACGTAGACGAGCTTGTCCGCGCGGCGGACGATCAGGTCCTCCTTCAGCATCAGCTTGACGCCGTCGGCGAGGGACTGGAGCAGACCCCACGGGCCGTGCCGGTTGGGGCCGACGCGCAGCTGCATCCAGGCCACGACCTTGCGCTCCCACACGATGGAGAAGAGCACGGTCACCATCAGGAACGCGAAGCAGAAGACGGCCTTGACCAGGACGAGCCACCAGGGGTCCGTGCCGAACAGGGAGAGGTCTTCGGCGGCGAGCGGCGTGTTCACACCTGCACCTCCGTCGGGGTGGCGGCCGGGGCCGCGGCCGGGCCGATGCGGACCAGGTCGCCGGGGCGGGCGCCGGTGTCGGCGAGGACGCCGCGGCCGGTCGAGTTCAGCGGGAGCCAGACCACCCGGTCGGGCATCTCGGTGACGGCCAGCGGCAGTTCGGTGGTCCCGGCCGGGCCGCTGACGGCGAGGACGTCGCCGTCCTTGACGCCGGTGGCCTCCGCGGTCACGGCGGACAGCCGGGCGACGGCGGCGTGCCGGGTGCCGGCCAGGGCCTCGTCGCCCTCCTGCAGGCGGCCGAGGTCGAGCAGCAGCCGGTGTCCGGCGAGCACCGCCTCGCCCTCGCCCGGGCGGGCGGCCGCCTGGCCCGGCTCGGCCGGGCCGGAGGCCCGCTCGCCGGTCCAGCCGCCCAGCCGGTCCAGCTCGCGCCGGATCGACACCAGGTCGGGCAGCGCCAGGTGGACGTCCATCGCGTCGGCGAGCATGTGCAGGACGCGCGCGTCGGTGGGCGCCAGCGACCTCGTCATCTGCTCCGGCTTCAGCGCGGCCTCGAACGGCCGGGCGCGGCCCTCCCAGTCGAGGAAGGTGCCGGACTTCTCGACGACCGCGGCGACCGGCAGCACCACGTCGGCCCGCTCGGTGACCGCGCCGGGGCGCAGCTCCAGGGAGACGACGAAGGCCGCGTCGAGTGCTTCACGCGCGCGTGCCGGGTCCGGCAGGTCGTCGACGTCGACGCCGGCGACGAGCAGGGCCCCGAGTTCGCCGGTGGCGGCGCCCTCCACGATGTGGCCGGTGTCGCGGCCGAACCCGGCGGGCAGTTCGCGGATGCCCCAGGCCGCGGCGATCTCCTCACGCGCGCGGGGGTCGGTCGCGGGCCGTCCGCCGGGCAGCAGCGTCGGGAGGGCGCCCACTTCGACGGCGCCGCGCTCGCCCGCCCGGCGCGGGATCCACACCAGCGTCGCGCCGGTGGCGGTCGCGGCCCGTACGGCGGCGGTGAGCCCGCCCGGTACGGCGGCGAGCCGCTCGCCGACGGCGATCACGGCGCCCTCCTCGCGCAGCGCCTCGGCGGCGGCGAAGCCGTCCTGCGAGAGGCCGACGCGGGAGGTGAGGGCGTCCAGCCACTCGGTCTCGGTGCCGGGCGCGGCGGCGAGGAGCGTGCCGCCCGTCTTCTCCAGACCGCGGGTGGCATAGGCCGCGAGGGCGTACGTCTTCTGCCCCTTCTTGCGCCACGCCTTGCGCAGCCGCAGGAAGACGCCGGGCGCCTCCTCCTCGGACTCCAGACCGACCAGGAGTACCGACGGGGCGGCTTCGAGCGAGCTGTACGTGACCCCGGTCCCGTCCAGGTCCCGGCCGCGGCCGGCGACGGTGGCGGCCAGGAAGTCGGCCTCCTCGCCGGAGTGGACGCGGGCCCGGAAGTCGACGTCGTTGGTGTCGAGGGCGACCCGCGCGAACTTGGCGTACGCGTAGGCGTCCTCGACCGTCAGCCGGCCGCCGGTCAGCACGCCGGTACGCCCGCGCACGAGCCCGCGCGCCGCCGCCTCCAGGGCCTCCGGCCAGGACGCGGGTTCGAGGACGCCGGCCTCGTCGCGTACCAGAGGCGTCGTCAGCCGGTCGCGCTGCTGCGCGTACCGGAAGCCGAACCGCCCCTTGTCGCAGAGCCACTCCTCGTTGACCTCGGGGTCCTCGGCGGCGAGCCGCCGCATGACCTTGCCGCGCCGGTGGTCGGTGCGGGTCGCGCAGCCGCCCGCGCAGTGCTCGCACACGCTCGGCGACGACACCAGGTCGAAGGGGCGGGAGCGGAAGCGGTACGCGGCGGAGGTGAGCGCGCCGACCGGGCAGATCTGGATGGTGTTGCCGGAGAAGTACGACTCGAACGGGTCGCCCTCGCCGGTGCCGACCTGCTGCAGCGCGCCGCGCTCGATCAGCTCGATCATCGGGTCGCCCGCGACCTGGAGGGAGAAGCGGGTGCAACGGGCGCACAGCACGCAGCGCTCACGGTCGAGCAGCACCTGGCTGGAGATCGCCACCGGCTTCTCGTACGTGCGCTTCTTCCCGTCGAAGCGGGACTCGGCCTGGCCGTGCGACATGGCCTGGTTCTGCAGCGGGCACTCGCCGCCCTTGTCGCAGACCGGGCAGTCCAGCGGGTGGTTGATGAGCAGCAGCTCCATCACCCCGTGCTGGGCCTTCTCGGCGACCTTCGACGTCAGCTGGGTGCGGACCACCATCCCGTCGGTACAGGTGATGGTGCACGACGCCATGGGCTTGCGCTGGCCCTCGACCTCGACGATGCACTGGCGGCAGGCACCGGCCGGGTCGAGCAGCGGATGGTCGCAGAAGCGGGGGATCTCGATGCCGAGCTCCTCGGCGGCGCGGATCACCAGGGTCCCCTTGGGGACGGAGATCTCGGCACCGTCGATGGTCAGCGTGACGAGGTCCTCCGGCACTGCCGCGGTGCCCTTCCCGGAGGCGGCGGACGTACTGGCGGTCATGCGTTCACCTCCCGGTTCTTGTCCGCCCAGGCGGTCGACTTGGCGGGGTCGAAGGGGCAGCCCTTGCCCGTGATGTGCTGCTCGTACTCGTCGCGGAAGTACTTCAGGGACGAGAAGATCGGCGAGGCGGCGCCGTCGCCGAGGGCGCAGAAGGACTTGCCGTTGATGTTGTCGGCGATGTCGTTGAGCTTGTCGAGGTCCGACATCACGCCCTTGCCGGCTTCGATATCGCGCATCAACTGGACCAGCCAGTACGTGCCTTCGCGGCACGGCGTGCACTTGCCGCAGGACTCGTGCGCGTAGAACTCGGTCCAGCGGGTGACGGCCCGCACCACGCAGGTCGTCTCGTCGAAGCACTGCAGCGCCTTGGTGCCGAGCATGGACCCGGCGGCGCCGACGCCCTCGTAGTCGAGCGGGACGTCGAGGTGCTCGTCGGTGAACATCGGGGTGGACGAGCCGCCCGGGGTCCAGAACTTGAGCCGGTGCCCGGGCCGCATCCCGCCGCTCATGTCGAGCAGCTGACGCAGGGTGATGCCGAGCGGGGCCTCGTACTGGCCGGGCGAGGCGACGTGCCCGCTCAGCGAGTAGAGCGTGAAGCCCGGGGACTTCTCGGTGCCCATCGACGTGAACCATTCCTTGCCGCGATTCAGGATCGCGGGAACAGAGGCGATGGACTCGACGTTGTTCACCACAGTGGGGCACGCGTACAGACCGGCGACCGCGGGGAAGGGGGGTCGCAGCCGGGGCTGGCCGCGGCGCCCTTCGAGCGAGTCGAGCAGGGCGGTCTCCTCGCCGCAAATGTACGCGCCGGCGCCGGCGTGCACGGTGAGGTCGAGGTCGAGACCGCTGCCCAGGACGTCCCGGCCGAGGTAACCCGCCGCGTACGCCTCCCGTACGGCCTCGTGGAGGCGGCGGAGGACGGGCACGACCTCGCCGCGCAGATAGATGAAGGCGTGGCTGGACCGGATCGCGTAACAGGCGATCACGATGCCCTCGATGAGGGAGTGCGGGTTGGCGAAGAGGAGGGGGATGTCCTTGCAGGTGCCGGGCTCGGACTCGTCGGCGTTGACGACGAGGTAGTGCGGCTTGCCGTCGCCCTGCGGAATGAACTGCCACTTCATTCCGGTGGGGAAGCCGGCGCCGCCGCGTCCGCGCAGACCGGACGCCTTCACGTACGCGATGAGGTCGTCGGGCGACATCGCGAGGGCTTTGCGCAGGCCCTCGTACCCGTCGTGCCGCCGGTAGGTCTCCAGGGTCCAGGATTCGGGCTGGTCCCAGAAGGCCGACAGAACGGGTGAGAGCAGTTTCTCGGGGCTGCTGTTGTTGATCTCGGCCGCCAAAGTCATCACTCCCCCTCCTCACTGGCTGCCTCGCCGCGCGGGTGGACGACCCGGGGCTGGTGCTGCTGCCTCGCCTGCTGCGGGGTCTCGCCCTTGGCCAGGCGCAGGCCGACGAGCGACGCGGGACCCGCACCGCCGCTCGCCTCGACGGCGCCGGGGCGCTCGTCGGGGAAACCGGCCAGTATCCGGGCGGTCTCCTTGAAGGTGCACAGGGGCGCGCCGCGGGTGGGCGAGACGGGGCGGCCGGCGCGCAGGTCGTCGACGAGGGCCGTGGCCGACTCGGGCGTCTGGTTGTCGAAGAACTCCCAGTTGACCATCATCACGGGCGCGAAGTCGCAGGCCGCGTTGCACTCGATGTGTTCGAGCGTGATCTTGCCGTCCGCGGTCGTCTCGTCGTTGCCGACGTCGAGATGCTCCTTGAGCGTCTCGAAGATGGCGTCGCCGCCCATCACCGCGCACAGGGTGTTGGTGCAGACGCCGACCTGGTAGTCACCGGACGGCTTGCGCCGGTACATGGTGTAGAAGGTGGCGACGGCGGTGACCTCGGCGGTCGTCAGGCCGAGCATGTCGGCGCAGAACCGCATGCCCGTACGCGTCACGTGCCCCTCCTCCGCCTGCACCAGGTGCAGCATCGGCAGCAGCGCGGAGCGCTCGCCCGGATAGCGGGCGATGATCGCCTTCGCGTCCGTCTCCAGCCGGGCGCGGACCTCGGCCGGATAGTCGGGCGCGGGCAGCTGGGGCATGCCGAGACCGGTCGGACCGGTCGGACCGGTCCGCGCTCCCGGGGTCTGACCGTCCGCGGGGCGGGCGGGGGTTCCGTCGCTCATCGGTCGACGCCTCCCATCACGGGGTCGATGGAGGCGACGGCGACGATGACGTCGGCGACCTGGCCGCCCTCGCACATCGCCGCCATGGCCTGCAGGTTGGTGAAGGACGGGTCGCGGAAGTGGACCCGGAAGGGGCGCGTGCCGCCGTCGGACACGACGTGCACGCCGAGTTCGCCCTTGGGCGACTCGACCGCCGCGTACGCCTGCCCGGCCGGCACCCGGAAGCCCTCGGTGACCAGCTTGAAGTGGTGGATCAGGGCCTCCATGGAGGTGCCCATGATCTTCTTGATGTGGTCGAGGGAGTTGCCGAGGCCGTCGGGGCCGAGGGCGAGCTGCGCGGGCCAGGCGATCTTCTTGTCGCCGACCATGACCGGGCCGGGCTCCAGGCGGTCGAGGCACTGCTCGACGATCCGCAGCGACTGGCGCATCTCCTCCAGGCGGACGAGGAAACGGCCGTACGCGTCGCAGCTGTCGGCGGTCGGGACGTCGAACTCGTAGTTCTCGTAGCCGCAGTACGGGTCGGTCTTGCGCAGGTCGTGCGGGAGGCCCGCGGAGCGCAGGATCGGCCCGGTGGCGCCGAGCGCCATGCAGCCGGTGAGGTCGAGGTAGCCGACATCCTGCATGCGGGCCTTGAAGATGGGGTTGCCGGTGGCGAGCTTGTCGTACTCCGGCAGGTTCTTCTTCAGGGTCTTCACGCACTCGCGGACGGCGTCGACGGCGCCGGGCGGCAGGTCCTGGGCGAGGCCGCCGGGCCGGATGAACGCGTGGTTCATGCGCAGGCCGGTGATCAACTCGTACAGGTCCAGGATCAGCTCGCGGTCCCGGAAGCCGTAGATCATGATCGTGGTGGCGCCGAGCTCCATGCCGCCGGTGGCGATGCAGACCAGGTGCGAGGAGAGCCGGTTCAGCTCCATCAGCAGGACGCGGATGACGCTGGCGCGGTCCGGGACCTGGTCGGTGACGCCGAGCAGCTTCTCCACGCCGAGGCAGTACGCCGTCTCGTTGTAGAACGAGGTGAGGTAGTCCATCCGGGTGACGAAGGTGGTGCCCTGCGTCCAGGTCCGGTACTCGAGGTTCTTCTCGATGCCGGTGTGGAGGTAGCCGATGCCGCAGCGGGCCTCGGTGACGGTCTCGCCGTCGATCTCCAGAATGAGCCGCAGCACGCCGTGGGTGGACGGGTGCTGGGGACCCATGTTGACGACGATGCGCTCGTCGTCGGCCTTCGCGGCGGACTGGACGACCTCGTCCCAGTCGCCGCCGGTGACGGTGTAGACGGTGCCTTCGGTGGTGTCCCGGGCGCCGGCAGATGGGGTGTTCACGAGTACGACCTCCGCTGGTCCGGAGCCGGGATCTGGGCGCCCTTGTACTCGACGGCGATGCCGCCGAGCGGATAGTCCTTGCGCTGCGGGTGGCCCTGCCAGTCGTCCGGCATCATGATCCGGGTGAGGGCGGGGTGGCCGTCGAAGACGATGCCGAAGAAGTCGTACGTCTCGCGCTCGTGCCAGTCGTTGGTCGGATAGACCGGGACGATCGACGGGATGCGCGGGTCGGCGTCGGGCGCCGAGACCTCCAGGCGGAGCGTGCGGCCGTGGGTGAGCGAGCGCAGGTGGTAGACGGCGTGCAGCTCGCGGCCCTTGTCGCCCGGGTAGTGGACCCCGGAGACCCCCATGCACAGCTCGAAGCGCAGCGCCGGGTCGTCGCGCAGGGTGCGGGCGACCCGGACGAGGTGCTCGCGCTCGATGTGGAAGGTCAGCTCGCCCCGGTCGACGACCGTCTTGTCGATGGCGCTCGAAGGGACCAGCCCCTGCTCCTCCAGGGCGCCTTCCAGCTCGTCGGCGATCTCGTCGAAGGATCCGTATGCGCCTCCGCCGTGTGGGCCGCCGTACGGGCGGGTGGCCGCCCCCGGCAGACGCACCGGGCGGACGAGCCCGCCGTAACCCGAGGTGTCGCCGCCGTTGTTGGCGCCGAACATGCCGCGCTGGACGCGCACCTCCTCGCCATGGTCGCCGCGCTGGCCTGGCAGGTTCTGAGCGCTCAGCTCCTTCTCGGGATTGGGTGTCTCGTCGCTCACCGGAGCAGACCCTTCATCTCGATGGTCGGCAGCGCCTTGAGCGCCGCTTCCTCCGCCTCACGGGCCGCTTCCTGCGCGTTCACGCCGAGCTTGGAGGTCTGGATCTTCTGGTGGAGCTTGAGAATGGCGTCCATCAGCATTTCCGGGCGCGGCGGGCAGCCCGGCAGATAAATGTCGACCGGCACGACGTGGTCGACGCCCTGCACCACCGCGTAGTTGTTGAACATGCCGCCCGAGGACGCGCACACGCCCATGGAGATGACCCACTTGGGGTTCGGCATCTGGTCGTAGACCTGCCGCAGCACGGGCGCCATCTTCTGGCTGACCCGGCCGGCCACGATCATCAGATCCGCCTGCCGCGGCGAACCGCGGAAGACCTCCATGCCGAACCGGGCCAGGTCGTAACGGCCGGCGCCGGTCGTCATCATCTCGATGGCGCAGCACGCGAGGCCGAAGGTGGCGGGGAAGACGGAGGACTTCCGCACCCAGCCCGCGGCCTGTTCGACGGTGGTCAGCAGAAAACCGCTCGGCAGCTTCTCTTCGAGTCCCATGGGTGCTCCTCAGCCCCTCAGTCCCATTCCAGGCCGCCGCGCCGCCACACGTACGCGTAGGCGACGAAGACGGTGAGCACGAAGAGCAGCATCTCCACGAGCCCGAAAATCCCCAGGGCGTCGAAGGTGACGGCCCAGGGGTAGAGGAAGACGATCTCGATGTCGAAGACGATGAAGAGCATCGCCGTCAGGTAGTACTTGATCGGGAAGCGACCGCCTCCGGCCGGCGTAGGGGTGGGCTCGATGCCGCACTCGTACGCCTCAAGTTTTGCCCTGTTGTACCGCTTTGGCCCGATGAGCGTGGCCATGACCACGGAGAAGATCGCAAACCCCGCTCCCAGGGCACCGAGCACGAGGATGGGCGCGTACGCATTCACGCTCCTCGCTCCTTCCAGTCGTCCTTGACCGTTGGACCGCACTAGCAAGCCGGGGCGCGGAGCTTCGGGGAGCCTCGCGCGAAAGATCGCCACCATGTGAGGCAGTTCACAAGCCCGACGTCCGCGTATCTTAAGCCTGACCCTCTGTGATCTGCGACACGGGGTACGCCAACAGCTTTGTGATCTCCACCACCTGACGAACGATCATGAAGCCGGATGGACGGTGATCTTGTCGCGTGAAGCACGCAAGTGATCACCAGAGGTGACATCCGAGCCTGAAATCGCTGGTCGGAAGGGGTGTCGCTCTATCAAGAGGTGGTGCGTGCACGCAAATTCGCGACGAGACGCCTGCGGGTGATAAAGAACCGGCCATCGCCCGGTCGAGGGGCCGGACGGACCCAGGTGGACGCGAAGGTCCCTGTCGATCAAGACTGTGACCTGCGTCACGCGCGCGCGAGCGCGGAAAGAGCAGGGCTTGGCCATCGACGTGAAGAGATGGTAAGTGGCGGGCAATTCGGACGTTTCATCGAAAACGCGTGATCAAGAGCCCGCGAGGGGCTGACCGCTATGTCCGTTACGCCGTCAATAAGGGTCTGAGGGAAGCGGATTCGGCCACTCCGGCCACAACTGTGGCGCAGACCACGTTTCTTGAAGGGAACCCTGATGCCCTGATAGCGGTTGTTCCCATGTCCCACACCACCGCTCCCATACCCAGCCACCGGAAGCCCCGCCGCAGCGCCACGAAGCTCTCGCTGCGGGCCGGAGTCGCCGGTGGCGTGCTCAGCACCATCGCGGTGGCCGGCGCCGCCACCCCGGCGTCCGCCGAGTCGGTGACCGAGGCGACCCTGGAGATGCCCACCCTGGGCGCCCTGGACACCGACATCGCCAGTGCCGTCTCCGCCTCCGCCGAGGCGAACCAGCAGGAGGCCCTGGACCAGGACCTGGCGGCCCAGGAGGACGCGGCCCTCCAGAAGGCCGCCAAGGACGCCAAGAAGGCGAAGGCGGAGGCCGAGCGCAAGGCCCAGGCCGAGCGCGCCGAGAAGGCCCGCGCCGACGCGGAGGCCAAGGCCCGCGCGTCCCGTGACGCCCAGCGCGCCCAGCTCGCGCAGACGACCTCGTACTCCGCTTCGGGTTCGTCCTCTTCTTCCTCCACCGGCGCCTCCGCCTCCTCCTCCAGCAGCAGCTCGCAGGCCGCCACCGGCACCGCCGCCTCGATCGTGGCCTTCGCCCGCGCCCAGGTCGGCGACGCGTACGTCCCCGGCGGCACCGGCCCCAACTCCTGGGACTGCTCCGGCCTCGTCCAGGCCGCGTACCGCCAGGCCGGCATCGACCTGCCGCGCGTCTCCAGCGCCCAGTCCATGAAGGGCACCGCCGTCTCGCTGAGCAACCTCCAGCCGGGCGACATCCTTTACTGGGGCGGCCGCAGCAGCTCGTACCACGTCGCGATCTACGTCGGCGGCGGCAAGTTCGTCGGCGCCCAGAACTCCTCGACCGGCACCGTCGAGCGCTCCCTCGACTACGACCCGCCGTCGGGCGCCGTCCGGATCCTCTGATCCGGCGCCTCACGTCCGTACGGTGAAGGGCCGTCGCTCCTCGGGGGAGCGGCGGCCCTTCGCCGTACGCGCGCGTGGAGGAGCCGCCGTGTCGACGAGCCTTCCTACCGCCGGTGGTACGTTTCAGGTATGAGCAGTCACGTGGCACCCCAGGCCGTCGAGCGGGCCGGCAAGAGATCCGTGTCGCTCGCCCAGTCATTGATCAAGGAAGTCGAGGAACGTGCCGGCAAGAGCGGGTTCTCCTCCGTTGTGGCCGAAGCCCTGGAGGAATGGCTCGCCGCGCAGAAGCTTCGCGAGGTCGTGACCGCCGACCGCAAGGCGTTCGGCCCCGTCTCCACCGAAGCACGGCGGCAGGCGGAACAGGAGTGGTAAGCAAGCGCCTCAAGATCAAGGCAAAGAGCGAGGGCACGCTCGTCCTGGACGCCCAGGGGCTTTCACCGCACGTCGACGGTGACGAGGGGATGCGCGCGCGCATCGAGGTCGCTCAGCAGAGCGGCCGGCGCGTGGCGCTGTCCGCACTGACGCCCTTGGAGGTGCGTCGGACAGGGGAAGCCGCCAAGCGACTCCGGTTCCTGCTGTCCCGGTTCGACGTGAAACCGGTCAACGACGCGGTGACGGACGCCGCGGCGAAGCTGCTGGACGTCTCGGGTCTTGACGGGCACGAGTGCCTCGTGGACGCACTCGTGGTGGCCACGGCCGCGCTCTGCCCACCCCCGGTGCTGCTCGTCACGTCCGACAAGTCACACATTCCGGCCCTGTGCAAGGCCGCCGAGGAGCTTCCCGGTTCACCGAAGGTGAAGATCGTCAACGTCTGAAGGCCGAACCGCCGCGGTCCTGGCCGCTCGGCACCTCACCGAGCGGCCAGGACTTGAGTGATCAGGCTTTTGGAGCGACCTTCGACAGGCCGTTGATGATGCGGTCCATCGCGTCGCCGCCCGTCGGGTCGGTCAGGTTGGCCAGCATCTTCAGCGTGAACTTCATCAGCAGCGGGTGCGTCAGGCCGCGCTGGGTCGCGATCTTCATGACCTTCGGGTTGCCGATGAGCTTCACGAAGGCGCGGCCCAGCGTGTAGTAGCCGCCGTAGGTGTCCTTGAGGATCTGCGGGTAGTTCCGCAGGGCCAGCTCGCGCTGCGCCGGAGTGGACCGGGCGTGCGCCTGCACGATGACGTCGGCCGCGATCTGGCCGGACTCCATGGCGTACGCGATGCCCTCGCCGTTGAACGGGTTGACCAGGCCGCCCGCGTCGCCGACGAGCAGCAGCCCGCGGGTGTAGTGCGGCTGCCGGTTGAAGGCCATCGGCAGCGCCGCGCCGCGGATCGGGGTGGTCATGTTGTCCGGCGTGAAGCCCCAGTCCTCCGGCATCGACGCGCACCACGCCTTCAGCACCTCGCGCCAGTCCAGCTCGCGGAAGGCGGAGGAGGAGTCGAGGATGCCGAGACCGACGTTGGAGGTGCCGTCGCCCATGCCGAAGATCCAGCCGTAGCCGGGCAGCAGACGGTCCTGCGGGCCGCGCCGGTCCCACAGCTCCAGCCAGGACTCCAGGTAGTCGTCCTGGTGGCGCGGGGTGGTGAAGTACGTCCGGACGGCGACGCCCATCGGCCGGTCCTCGCGCCGGTGCAGGCCCATCGCGAGCGACAGCCGGGTCGAGTTGCCGTCGGCGGCGACGACGAGCGGCGCGCTGAAGGTGACCTGGCGCTTTTCCTCGCCGAGCTTCGCGGTGACGCCGGTGATCCGGCCCGTACGGTCGTCGATGACCGGACCGCTGACGTTGCAGCGCTCGTACAGCCGCGCGCCGGCCTTCTGCGCCTGCCGGGCGAGCATCTCGTCGAAGTCGTCGCGCTTGCGGACGAGTCCGTAGTCCGGGTACGAGGCGAGGTCCGGCCAGTCCAGTTCGAGCCGGACGCCGCCGCCGATGATCCGCAGGCCCTTGTTGCGCAGCCAGCCGGCCTCTTCGGAGATGTCGATGCCCATCGACACGAGCTGCTTGGTGGCGCGCGGGGTGAGACCGTCGCCGCAGACCTTCTCGCGCGGGAACGCGGTCTTCTCCAGGAGCAGGACGTCGAGTCCGGCCTTGGCCAGGTAGTACGCGGTGGTGGAGCCCGCCGGGCCGGCCCCGACGACGATCACGTCTGCGCTGTGCTCGGACAGGGGCTGCTCGGTCACGGCGGAGTCTCCCGGGGAGGTCGAGGAAAGGAAGGGCGGCCGCGGAATCGCGGCGATTGCAGTCTATTGCGGCGGGTTACGCCTTGAAGCCCCGGTGCAGGGCCACGATCCCGCCCGTCAGGTCGCGCCAGGCGACCTTCGACCAGCCGGCCTTCGTCAGCTTGCCCGCGAGGGTCGGCTGGTCGGGCCAGGCCTGGATGGACTCGGCGAGGTAGACGTACGCGTCGGGGTTGGACGACACGGCGCGCGCGACCGGCGGCAGGGCGCGCATCAGGTACTCCTCGTACACCGTGCGGAACGGCTTCCACGTCGCGTGCGAGAACTCGCAGATCACGACCCGGCCGCCGGGCTTCGTCACCCGGTACAGCTCGCGCAGCGCGGCGTCCGTGTCCTGGATGTTGCGCAGGCCGAAGGAGATCGTGACCGCGTCGAAGACGTCGTCCTTGAACGGCAGCCGCATGCCGTCACCGGCGGTGAACGGCATCCAGGGGTGGCGCTGCTTGCCCACCTGGAGCATGCCGAGCGAGAAGTCGCAGGGCACGACGTACGCGCCGGCGCGGACGAACGGCTGCGAGGAGGTCGCCGTCCCGGCCGCCAGGTCGAGGATCTTCTGCGCGGGCCGCGCGTCGACCGCCTTCGCGACCTCCTTGCGCCAGCGCCGGTCCTGCCCGAGGGAGAGCACGTCGTTGGTGAGGTCGTAGTTCGCCGCCACGGCGTCGAACATCGAGGCGACTTCGTGCGGCTGCTTGTCCAGGGATGCTCGGCTCACCGCCCCATTGTGGCAGCCGCCCCCCGGACGGCCGGGGACGGGCCCCGCGCCCGGCCCGTCCGCCTCACCCACCTGCCGGCCGGCGGAGGGCGAGCGGCTCCAGGAGTGCCGGAACCCCCCGGCGAAGGAGACCACCTGCGAGACCGCCGGCCTGGGCGGGGGCCGGTCACACCGCGGCAACTGCTCGCGGTGGTGCGCGACCCGCGCTTCACCGAGCCGCTGCGGTACGCGGACGAGTACCCGGTGCGGAAGAAGGACACCCCGGTCCGGGGCGGGTGAGCGGAAGCGCCTCCGCCGGCCGCCGACCACCGGCCGCCGAGGCGGCTACCGGCGGCTACCGGCGGCTACCGGCGGCTACCGGCGGCGGAAGACCAGTCGCCCGTCGAGGACGGTGGCCACACACGTCCCCGCGCCGCGCGCCGCGAGTTCCGCCTCGTCGCGTACGTCGAACACGGCGAAGCGGGCGTGGTTGCGCGGCACCAGGTGGTGGAGGTGGGTCACCGGAGCACCCGAGGCGTACGGGTCGAGTGCGGGCACCCCGGGCGGGACGGCGGCGCGCGTACCCGTCACCAGGCCGGAGCGCCGTAGCGCCTCACGGACGGAGGGACGCACCGGCCCCTCCGGCGGGAAGCCGACCGCGACCGTGCCGTGGGCGAGCATCCGCTGAAGACCGCGCCGCGCGCCGGCACCCCAGCGGGTGTCGTCCAGGGCGAGGCGCTCCAGGTCCGGCCCGGTCACCGGATCGGTGCCGTGCGCGAAGTCGTCGGCCTCACGCGGGTCCGGGTGGTAGGCCTGTTCCAGCAGCTCGGGGCCGTACGGGTTGAGCAGCGCCCGGGTCAGCAGGCCCGGCCAGCGGCGCGTCCGCGCCGTCGGATGGGCGGCGGCCAGTTCGTCGTACGGGCCGACGGCGCCGATCACCGCCCCGTCGACCAGCACCGCCCCGGCGGGAACGGGCGCCCCGTCCCCGCCGGGCAGCAGCAGATCCGCCGTGTGCAGCGTCAGCATCGACAGCTCCTCGGTCCGCGTCGGTCCGCGTCGGTCCGCGTCAGTTCGCGTCAGTTCGCGTCAGTTCGCGTCGAGCAGCTTCAGCTCGGGGTGGGCGGTGCCGCCCTCGATCGCGATGGACGAGATGTGCGAGACGACGCGCTCGTCGACCGGGTCGTTCGCCGGGTCGTCGTGCACGACGAGGTGCTCGTACGTGGTGGAGCGCTGGGCCGGCACGCGCCCGGCCTTGCGGATGAGGTCGATGATCTCCAGGCGGTTCGAGCGGTGCTTGGCGCCCGCCGAGGAGACCACGTTCTCCTCCAGCATGATCGAGCCGAGGTCGTCCGCGCCGTAGTGCAGGGACAGCTGGCCGACCTCCTTGCCGGTGGTGAGCCAGGAGCCCTGGATGTGGGCCACGTTGTCGAGGAAGATCCGCGCGATGGCGATCATGCGCAGGTACTCGAACAGGGTCGCCTGGGTGCGGCCCTTCAGGTGGTTGTTCTCCGGCTGGTACGTGTAGGGGATGAAGGCCCGGAAGCCGCCCGTCCGGTCCTGCGTGTCGCGGATCATCCGCAGGTGCTCGATCCGCTCGGCGTTGGTCTCGCCGGTGCCCATGAGCATGGTGGAGGTGGACTCGACACCCAGCTTGTGGGCGATCTCCATGATCTCCAGCCAGCGCTCGCCGCTCTCCTTCAGCGGGGCGATCGCCTTGCGCGGCCGCGCGGGCAGCAGCTCGGCGCCGGCACCGGCGAAGGAGTCGAGACCGGCCGCGTGGATGCGGGTGATGGCCTCGTCGACGGAGACACCGGAGATGCGGGCCATGTGCTCGACCTCGGACGCGCCGAGGGAGTGGATGACCAGCTGCGGGAACTCCTTCTTGATGGCCGAGAAGTGCTGCTCGTAGTACTCGACCCCGTAGTCCGGGTGGTGGCCGCCCTGGAACATGATCTGGGTGCCGCCCAGCTCCACGGTCTCCGCGCAGCGGCGCAGGATGTCGTCGAGGTCGCGGGTCCAGCCCTTCTTGGTGTCCTTCGGCGCGGCGTAGAAGGCGCAGAACTTGCACGCCGTCACACAGACGTTCGTGTAGTTGATGTTGCGCTCGATGATGTACGTCGCGATGTGCTCGGTGCCCGCGTAGCGACGGCGGCGCACGGCGTCGGCGGCGGCGCCGAGCGCGTGCAGCGGCGCCGAACGGTACAGGTCGAGCGCCTCCTCGGGAGTGATCCGGCCACCCGCGGCGGCGCGGTCGAGAACGGACTGGAGTTCGGCCTTCTCGGTCACCGGGCTGTCCCTTTCAAAGGAGTGCGGACGCGTGCCGGGAAGGTGCGGAGGCGGTACGGACGCGTACGGAATGGACCGAGCCAGCCTACGCCAGCGTCCCCGTACGGATTCGGCCCGGTCCCGAGCCAACCGATCCGGCGCCGGGCCCCTCTCCTAGAGCGGAATCCTCCGTATGCCCCGAAACCTCCGCCCCTGGCGGCGGTCCGCCTCCGGAGACACGGAGGTCCGCCCGCTCTCCACCGGCCCCGCCCCCTCGTACCTTCCGCACCCCCACACGCACCGCTCGACGCACCGGAGCAGCCATGACACGTCATCTCTCCCGGAGTCCCTTCTCCCGCCTCCCCCGCGCGGTCGCCGCCGGCACGGCGCTGACGACCCTGACGGCACTGGCCCTGCTGACCGGCTGCTCGTCGTCGGACGACGGCGACGCGGTCTCCTTCGACACGCCGCGCCACTCTCCGGCCGGCCGCCAGCAGGCGGCGGCCGCCACCCGTCCGGGGAATTCGGAGGCGAAGACTCCGGTGCCCCGGACGGTCTTCCCGACCGGCCCCGAGGCGAGCTTCACGACCGCCGCCACCCTGGACGACGGCACGAAGATCGGCGTCACGGAACTCCACGGCGCGAAGTCCGGATTCACGGGAAAGGTGTGGGTCTGGGCGCCGAAGCAGTATTTCGATCCGAAGTACGCGGACAGCGGCTTCCCGGTACTCATCTCGCTGCCCGGCAGCTACGGCTATCCGGTGAATTACTGGATGGGCAAGGACCTCGGACTGCAATCGAACATCAGCCGGTGGTCGGAGGAGGGGAAAGGCCTTCCGTTCATCGTCGTGATGCCTGTTCTCAACCCCGACAACAAGCATTATTACGATGGGAGTGATATTCCGGGACAGCCGAGAATGGGCACCTGGCTGAGCGAGGACGTGCCGGATTTCGTACAGGCGAATTTCCGTACGTTCGCGTCCCGCGACGGCTGGGCCTTCATGGGCTCGTCCTCGGGCGGGTTCGCCGGGCTCAAGGCCGTCCTGCAGAGACCGGACCGCTTCAAGGCGGTCATCGCCTCCGGTCCAGACACCGTCCCGGACTCGCCGCTGTGGCGGGGGTACGAGGCACAGAAGCAGGCCAACAACCCGGAGCGGCTGGCCACGGCCTTGGCGCAGAAGCCCGACACGCCCGGGAACCGGGTCTATCTGGCGTTCCAGATCGGCACCAAGGAGACCAGCATCAAGATGCTGAAGCACTTCATCCAGGCCTATACGAACAAGGGTCCGGTGAAATCCCACCTCCAGGTGATCCAGAACGGCGGGCACAACGCCCGGACCTACATCAAGGGCATGGACGAGGGCTCGATCGCCTGGATCAGCCAGTACCTCCAGGGCCCGGTCGCCTCGTCGTCCTGACCCGTGGCCGGCCGGTGGGCCGGCCCGCCCGTGTACCCGGGTCCGGGCCCGGGTACACGGGCGGGCGGGGCCACCCGGCCCCGCCCGTACCTGCCGCTTCGTACTGCTTCGTACTGCTTCGTACCCGCGTGCGCTCCTGCTCGCGCGCGTGGACTACTGCTCGCCGAGCAGTTCCACCCGTACGTCCGCGGGGAAGCCGGTCGTCGGACCGACCCGGCGCGCGAACTCGCGCACACCGACCAGCTGATCCGGCCCGAAGCGGAAGTCGAGCGTCCGGAAGTACCGCTCCAGCAGCTCGGCGTCGAAGGCCTCCCAGCGCGCCGCCTGCTCGGCCACCTTGGCGACCTCCTCCAGGGACAGGTCCCGGGAGGCCAGGAAGGCCCGGTGCACGTCGCGGACGGTCTCCGGCTCGCGCGCCAGGAAGTCCTTGCGGACCGCCCAGACGGCGAAGACGAACGGCAGTCCCGTCCACTCCTTCCACATCAGCCCGAGGTCGTGCACCTCCAGGCCGAGCCGCGGCGCGTCGTGCAGCGAGGCGCGCAGCGCCGCGTCGCCGATCAGCACCGCCGCGTCGGCCTCCTGCATCATGAGGCCGAGGTCGGGCGGGCAGGTGAAGTAGTCCGGCTTCACCCCGTGCCGCTCGGCGAGCAGGAGCTGCGCGAGCCGTACGGACGTACGCGAGGTCGAGCCGAGCGCGACCCGCGCGCCGTCCAGCTGGTCCAGCGGCCGCTGGGAGACGATCACGCAGGACATCACGGGCCCGTCGCAGCCGACGGCGATGTCCGGCAGCGCGACCAGCTCGTCGGCGTGCTTGAGGTATTCGACGACGGTGACGGGAGCGATATCGAGGTCGCCGCGCACCAGCCGCTCGCTGAGCTTCTCCGGGGTGTCCTTCGTCAGCTCCAGATCGAGGAGCGTCCCGGTGCGGGCCAGGCCCCAATAGAGGGGCAGACAGTTCAGGAACTGGATGTGTCCGACTCGTGGCCGGCTGCTCTGGTGGTCATCGGTTGCATTGTCCACAACGCGAGGCTAGACCCGTCCCGTGGCCTGGACAGCGCCGGGTCGTACGTCAGGGGTTGGGGAGCCCGTCAAACATGCGAGTGGCGTGATCTTTCCCTCTACCCCTTCGCGGACGCTGCGTGCTACGCTCGGCGCAAGTTGCAGTTTGGTTTCCCTTGCAGTACAGAGCCTGCGGAGCATGTAACCCGCAGGCTTTTGTAGTTTTCAGACTTGTTTGCAGGTTCTGGAGCAGGGCGACCCTTTGGCCCATAGGAGGGCTCATGGCTACCGGAACCGTGAAGTGGTTCAACGCTGAAAAGGGCTTCGGCTTCATTGCCCAGGAAGGCGGCGGCCCGGATGTCTTCGTCCACTACTCCGCGATCAACGCGAACGGCTTCCGTTCCCTCGAGGAGAACCAGGCAGTGAGCTTCGACGTCACGCAGGGCCCGAAGGGTCCGCAGGCGGAGAACGTCACCGCCATCTGAGTCGCTGGACGACGCAGACTTTCTAGAGCAGTACCCAAGGAGCCCCACTCCGCTGCGCGCGACGCGCACGAGTGGGGCTCCTGCCCTTTCGGGCCTGATCCCGAGCTGCCATCGGCGGCTCGGGATCAGCGGTTCGGGATCAGCGGTTCGGGATCAGCAGTCCCGGATGACCGCTCCACTGTTGTCCCGGGCCTCGTCGTTGCCCCAGCGGGACAGGTAGTACGCGGAGACGTACGCGCCGCGCCCGTTCTTGCCCGCGTAGACGGTGTCCAGGTCGGTCTTGAGCCACCAGTGGTTGAAGCTCGTGCCGACGCGGACCTCCTCGCCCCAGACCTTGCAGTAGACGTAGTTCGTGCCGGCGTTCAGCACGCCCTGGGCGTCGTTGGTGTTGGCCTGGGCGTAGCCCGTGGCATTGGCGAAGGTGTCCGCCCAGTATGTGCCGCCACCCCCGCCCGAGCAGCCGTTGTCGCTGGTCAGCGACTTCGAACCGTACGAGCCGGGGTACGGGGCGAGCGAGGCGCCGTTGATCACGATGTTCTGGCCGGCACCGTTGTAGAGCTGCTCGTAGTGGATGTGGGCCCCGGAGCTGTTGCCGGTCGAACCGGTGACGCCGATCTGCTGGCCCTGGCTCACGGCGGCGCCGTTGGCGACGGAGTACGCGCTGAGGTGGAAGTAGTACGTCTGCCAGCCGCCACCGTGGTCGACGACGATGTAGTTCCCGGCCCCGCTGGGCTGCGAGTAGCGGTACGCGGTTCCGGAGGCGGAGGCCAGCACCGGGGTGCCGGCGGTGCTCCCGCCGTCCGTCCGGATGAAGTCGAGCGCCAGCCGGACCTCGGCCGAGTGGTGGCTGTACGTCCAGGTCTGGCCGCACGGGAAGGGCGCCTTGAACAGCGGCGCGGCCTGCGCGGGGGTGGCGGCGAGGACGGTGAGCAGCCCGGCGATCAGGGCGAGCAGACCACCGAGGGCGGTGGTGCGGGTGGGACGGGTGGTACGCGCGGTACGCGTGGCGGTGCGAGTGGATCTGGAACGCATGCGTGGCTCCCGTAGAGGTTGAGAAGGTCGACGCGCGTTGAACAGAGGCCAGGACAGGGTGCCGGAAGATCGTGCGCCGCGACAGACCCTGGAACGGATCGCGGCGGTTCCCTAGGGTGGAGCCATGACCGATCGCAAACCGCCGGGAGTCAACTTCGAGTCGTTCGTGGACAAGCAGATCCGCGAGGCGGAGGAACGGGGGGAGTTCGCGGGCCTGTCCGGCTTCGGCAAGCCACTCGCCGACGACAACGCGCCCTACGACGAACTCTGGTGGGTCAAGCAGAAGATGCACCGCGAGGGCTTCGCGGCGCTCCCTCCGGCCCTGGCCCTGCGCAAGGCGGCCGAGGACGCGGCGGAGGCCGCCCGTACGGCCGCGTCCGAGGCACAACTGCGGCGCGTTCT
Source organism: Streptomyces laurentii (assembly GCF_040635425.1). Taxonomy (NCBI): domain Bacteria; kingdom Bacillati; phylum Actinomycetota; class Actinomycetes; order Kitasatosporales; family Streptomycetaceae; genus Streptomyces; species Streptomyces laurentii. The sequence continues at coordinate 31,845 of NZ_JBEYHT010000079.1, forward strand.
CGGGGAGATCAACACACAGATCGCGGAGGCCCTGGCCCGGCCCCCGGCCGGCCCGCCGCTGAACCTGAAGCCCTTCGACGTCGAGGCGGCGGCCGCCGAATGGCGCCGGAACCATCCGGGACGCCGCTGACCCCCTGGCCCCCTGCCCCAGTCGGTACGGCGCGGACGCTCCGTACGCCCGTACGCCCGTACGCCCGTACGCCCGTACGCCCTGAGTGGTTCCGTGCGCTTCCGTGCTGAGCGGGTCAACGACGCGAAAAGGCGAAGGGAAACCCGCGATGGCCGACACGGTGCTGTAC